>JBPCUG010000001.1:0-8501 GCA_051011275.1 Cyclobacteriaceae bacterium
CGGTGGTTGTGATCCAAGGGTACCTGCTCCCAGTCACAATCCAAACCGGCGGCGGTTAACATCAGTGGCTCAAATGTGGGGAAGGCAGATATCAGATTTCCTTTTTGCAAGCCGTAGTGGATGGCTACCAGGTTGAGAACTTCCAGTGATCCGGCACTGAGTATAACATGCTCGGGAGTGAGCCCTTCTTTGTCAGCTATGATCTTTCTTAACTCGTTGGCGATGTCCCACGAGTAGCGGTTGCCAATAGGCAATGCGTCGACTAATGCTTGCTTTGCTTTCTCAGATGGTCCATATGGATTTTCATTGGCCAGCAAACGCGCCTTCATAGGTGTATCCGGAAGCTGATACAAATACCATTCTCCGGTAAAAGGATTGTTCCATTTTGTTTGACCTGTTTTACTCCAGCTTTGGTGGCCCAGGGAGAGGCCGGCAGCGAGCATGGCCGAGGATTTGAGCCAGTGGCGCCGACTGAGTGATGCTTTCATTTTTTTTGAATTGGTTGGCCAAACAAGTTAAGTAATCCAGATGGCAGATACAATGCGGCAACACCTCCATATTGCTTTGATGGATCAGGTCAAAAGTGTCTGCTAGCCTTCATTTGAGAAATATTTGATATTTTTTCGTTTACAATTACCTAAATTAATACTCCCGACCTCTACTAGTTATGAAAATCTGCATGCTTTGCGCTTTGTTTGGTGTTCTGACAATCTCAGCCTCAGGGCAAATAGATTTACCTGATAGTTTACAGCAAAAAGTAGATCAGGCCAATGATACATTACAAGCCCAGATCTTGATCGAGGATGCTTCGAAGTTGGTGTACAACGAGCCAGAGCTGGCACATCTGCTATCGCTTCAGATCATAAACATGAGTGAGTCCCTTAGCTATATTCCTGGGGTAGCGAAAGCCCATGACATTATCGGGGTTTTCTTTCAAAATCGCTCTCAGTTTGATTCTGCCTATTATCACTTCCGAATAAGTTTAAGGCTGAGATCACAGATCGGACGGCCCAAACTGTTGGCTGAATCTTACAATAACCTTGGCGTGATCAATCGCCGAAAAGGCATTTATGACAGCGCTCTTCATTACTACTCAAAAGCGCTGGAGCTTGCACAAAGTACCAATGATTCCTTGCTGATGGGTAATTATTACAACAACATTGGTTTGGTAAATGAGAATAAAGCGGAGTGGGCGGAAGCCATAAAATATCATACCAGGAGCTTACAAATAAGGGAGCAATTGGAAGACAAGAAAGGTATTGCTGGATCCTTAAACAATATCGGTGTAGTCTATCAGCGCATGGACGACCATGAACCTGCACTAGATTATTTGCGGCGCAGTTTGGAGGTTAAGAAGGAACTTGGCAATAAACGTTTGCTGGGATCAGCATATATCAATTTAGGTGTCAGCTACTATGGATTAGAGCAGTATGATGAGGCCTTGGCCAATCTGGAAAACTCTTTGCAGGTCTATCGAGAGTTGAATGACATACAAAACGAGGCCAGCGCTTACGATAACCTCAGTTTTGTGGCCAAAGGGAAAGGAGATCTGCCATTGGCCATAGGCTACCAGTTGAAGAGTACGGCCATACGTGACTCCATTGGGAACATCCATGAGCAAGTGCAGTCCCATGCTAACCTAAGCGCTCTGTACACGAAAGTTAAAGATTTGGAAAACGCCGAAAAGCAGGCACGCTTAAGCTATGACCTGGCATTAGCTTCAGAGGTTCCTGAAAACTTGAAGTTGTCGGCGGAATATTTATCCAATGCTCTTGAGGCCTCCGGTGATTTTTCAGAAGCACTTGAATACCACAAAATCTTCTCTGCCCAAAAGGACAGTTTATTGAATGAAGAAAAACTAAGGAGTATTTCCGAGGTAAGAGAGAAATACGAGACCGAAAAAAAAGAAGAGCAAATCAAACTTCAGGCATTGGAAGTGGCAAGCCAAGACGCAATTATCACAGCGCGCTCTCAACAGCGCAATATATTGATTGGAGTAGCTTTAGGCATGCTGTTGATATCATTCTTATTGGTGAAAAACTACCGGACGAGGCTAAAAACCAAGGAAAAATTGGCAGCTCAAACCAAAGAATTTGAAGGTACTAGATCGCGATTTTTCGCCAATATCAGCCATGAGTTTCGCACACCATTGACGCTTATTTTAGGGCCATTAAAACACTTATTAGAGCAAGAGAAGTTTTCAGATAGTCAGCGAAGACAATTAAACGTAATGGATCGTAATGCGGGACGGCTCAAGCGACTGATCAATCAATTACTGGACCTTTCCCGTCTGGAATCAGGCAAGCTGCAGATTAATTTGCAAGAAGAAGATATATTCAAGTTTATCAGAACAACCGTTGCTTCCTTTGAGTCGTTGGCCGAGCAAAAGGCTATCGCTTTTGAACAGCAGATTGATCAGGCTTCTTTGCTAGCAAGCTTTGATCGCGAGAAGTTGGAGGTGATCATCTACAACTTGCTCTCAAATGCTTTCAAGTTTACTCCTGCTGAAGGATCGGTAAAAATTAGCATTGCATTAAATGATTCCCCCGGTCATCAAGTATTGAAACTCACAGTTCAAGACTCCGGTCGCGGATTAAAAGCACAAGAGATATTACGGGTATTTGATCGATTTTATCAAACAGAAAGTAGTATCAAAAATGCCTCGGAAGGCACAGGGATCGGCCTGGCTCTTACCAAGGAATTGGTGGAGTTGATGGACGGAAATATCGATGTGCAAAGCCAATGGGGGCGAGGGAGCACTTTCGAGATCCGAGTGCCGATTATTGTTTTGTAGCCAGGCTTAGAAGAGCCCACAAATATTTTGGACTATGCTCCAGATATGGCTGCTCCCATTACACCGGCGGATACAGATGCTGCCTTACCACTACTTCTGGTGGTAGAAGACAATCGGGATCTGCGTTTGCATATTATGCAATGCTTGGGTAGTGATTATCGGTTCATAGAGGCGGAAGATGGTCAACAGGGATGGGAACAGGCACGCGAGCAATTGCCTGACCTATTGATCAGCGACTTAGTGATGCCGGAAAAGGATGGATTGGAACTCTGTCGTTTGATCAAGTCCACCGAAAGTACTTCTCACATTCCCTTTATCATGCTTACGGCTAAGGCCACTCAAAAAGGTAAGATCGAGGGATTAGAAACTGGTGCTGATGACTATATTTTCAAACCCTTTGAAGGAAAAGAACTCTATCTAAAAACCAGAAATCTTTTAGAGCAGCGACGAAAGTTGCAAGATAAACTTCAAAATGAGTTACTTCTTCATCCCATTCCTTCAGATCAACTCTCCCAAGACCAAAAATTCATGCGCAAGGTGCGCGATTTGATTGAGAAGCATATGAACGACCCCAAACTTAATGTTACTTATCTGAGCCATGAATTGGGGTTGAGCCGCACCCAAGCATATCGAAAAGTTTCTGCTCTTTGCGGCTTAAGTGTTACAGAACTGATTCGTAATATGCGTACAAAAAAAGCGGCCAACTTATTGGAGCAAAATTGGGGGACGGTATCAGATGTTGGCTATGAGGTGGGCTTCAACAATCTAAGCTATTTTGCTAAGTGTTTCAAGGAATCCTATGGCAGGACACCCTCCGAGTATTTGCAGCTTAAAAAGACAGAGAGCTCAGGAACTCTTGGGAAGTAGGATCTAAGGAATGTTTTGCTTATATGCCTCATGTCTCATTTGAGTCAGCATTTGCAACAATAATTGCATTGATTCCCCATCAAGATGCAAAACTTTGTTGTGTGTCTCAATCAATTAACTTCTCAATCATGACTACTAGAAGATCACCCACTGCAACAGATCTATTCAACGCTCCAATAACATTTGTTTTTCTGTTTCTTATTTCGGGGTGTGCAACCGACGAAGGTGGGCTTCCGAAACCCTCCAATACTGTTAATCCGCAAACCTTGAACGTTACTACCGCTTTATCAGGGTCGTCCGTACAGGTTGAGATCAACCCGACCTCCGGCGGTTCGATAGAATTAACTGATACCAAAGGGAATGCCTATAGATTGGATATTCCGGATTTTGCCCTTCCTGGGAATGAACCGCTCTCCATTACGGTTACAGCCATTGAGGAAATGGTCGTAGGGACCCAAGGTGTTTCATTTTTAGCAGGAATAAGAATTGAGCCAGCTATAAAGCTACTAGTTCCTGCTAGCTTGGCTATCACAGTAACTAATGCGGTTCAAAATGAAGTAATTGGTTTTAGGAAAACCGGATCTCAAAGTTTTTTTCTTCCGCTATCCACAAACAGTAATACCCAAGGTTTTATCAGCCTATTGGAATTTGGTGACGTGGCCGGTTTGGAGTTTTTTCCCGGAACCGGATGTACAGAAAATGCCCTTTCCAGCATTTATCTGGCCCGACAAGAACTAGGGTGCCTGAAAGCCATCCTTGGGGAGGATTTTTTTGATGAGGATGGACTGTTAGAAAATTTTGCCAACCGATGGGCAGATTTTACCATCTCTTCATTGCAAAGCGCGACCAGTATATCAGACATTTTTCGGGCCGCTTCCAATTATAATCAATGGTATTTAGAGGGTTCTTTTGTAGACGCCTCTACTGCATTTCCGGACAAAGTTCAAACTATTCACGATCTGGCGGAGGAAAAAATAGCACTGGCTAGAAACGAATTAAATGTCAAGTGCCTGATGGAAAATTCCGAGGCGGTGCAGTATCAGTTTCAACAATTGCGCAAACTGGCCGGGCGAACCAATAGTTCGCGATTTCCTATATTTGATCTGGTTGATTTGGAAACGGCAAACTTTTGTCAATAATGAATGTAGTTTTGGTATAGTCTGATAGGCTAACCAGGCGCATTCTCATTAAAGCTGATCATCCAATTGATATCAAACTTATCAGTACACATACCGAAATAGTCACCCCAAAAGGTATCAGCTATCGGCATAGTTACCTTACCACCATCTGACAGCCTTTCAAAGAAACGATCGGCATCGTCCTTACTTTCGGCATTGACTGATAACGACATGTTATTGCCCACTGTCGTTTTAGCTCCCCATTCTCCACCGGTATCACTACCCATTAAAACTGTTTCCTTACTTATGGGTAGTGAGATATGCATGATCTTATTTTTATCCTCTTCAGGAATTGAGTATTTGGGATCATCTGGCATTTGTAAAAATCTGCCTACGTATTGAAATTCCCCACCAAACACGGATTTGTAAAAGTTGAAGGCTTCTTCGCAGTTGCCTAGAAATGTTAGGTATGGATTGATTGTTGTCATAGAGGATTAAGTTAAGGTTGTTTTCAAATGGACTAAAATATGAATATACGTAATTCCCAGTTTTTATTTAATGTCTCTAGCAACTCAATTCCTTTGGTCAGCGCGAGCGGACAAGAGGCTCGAACTACCTTAATCACCATAAACCAAGTGCTTCAGGGAAGTGACCCAAATAATGTGCAATTACGATGATCATGTAGATTTTGAGCATTTGATGCTTGATCGAAAAAATCAAACTGGCCAATAAAACCGCTAAAACGGCCACATTAAAAATAACAGGATTTAGCATCGGATCAATTACATTCAGTTTAATCAATGTTAGTATAACAGAAAATGTTGATACTATAGTAACCACAAAGATGAGCTTTGCTTTACTTACAACATCGTATGATTTATATAACACAATTATTCCAGCCAAAATCCAGAAAAATGCAGTAAGGACTACTCGTACTTCCGACGAAAGCTCCAGACTAGTCATAGAAGGAAGTATGAAACCGATGAAGGCTAGCACCAGCCCTATTTGGAGCCACCAATTTTGATTGCCCTGATCATGCCAGTTAAGAATAAAGTAATGAAACCCGGCTCCTGCGACAACCAGGAACAAAAGAACATTAGAGACATCGAAGTCGTATCCAAAAGCGATTGAGGCAATCCTCAGAGTCGTTGCTATTAGGAACAGGATGATCAAATAGAGTTCAATGCCAGAGCTGTTTTTTTTATGTAAATAGATGAGCACATGCTCTTCTTCACCTCTATTAGTACCGAAGTATATAGTAAGTGACGAAAATAATAAGATTAAGAAAATGACTGAAATGGTTCTTAATCCAATATATGGAGGCAAATGCAAAACATTCAGACCAAAGGATATCAAATAAAGAACAATTCCTGCAACCACTCCAAGAACCACCAGGCCACCTTTCTTTTCTTTATTCAAATATAATCCTAACAGCGTTCCACTTAATAAGGAAGCAGCCATCGCTGCTACAGAGACCAGCCAAAGTATACCAATCAAAGGCAGATGCACCAACTTAAATATTGCTATAGTAAGCAGCATTATCAAGGATAAATAAGTAAATCCCTTTACGACAATAAATCGTTTGTCTATAGCTTCCATGACTTTTCTTTGTATGGTTTTAAAATGATGATCTGGAATGTTATTTAGTACGAGGTTCCAGGCTTCATCAAATGAATTTCCTTTGTCAATATGGGTTTTCAGATCCTCGATGAGATGATCTGCCATTTCATCTCGAAGCGGTTTAAAAGTAAGACCCTGCTGATCCAGGTAATCCTCGATCTTAACAAGTTGTTCCTGATTCAATTGCCCCATTCAACTATGCTCAACTTAGAATCAGGACTGGGCATTAAAATGACTTTCAGCATCTCAGTAAATTTCTGAAGCTCTGAAACCTTTTCTTTGGCCATTTTCTTGCCCTTGGGTGTCAACGCGTAATACTTCCGGGCCCGATTACCAACAATTTCTGTTGAGCTAGCCAGAAAGCCATCACTTTCCAGCTTGTATAAGATGGGATACAATGCGCCATAGGTCAACTTAATTTGTTCTTTAGAAAGCTCAAGTACGCGTCGGCTGATCTCGTAGCCGTACATCTTTTTATTATCAGATAGCAGCTTCAGGACAATGGTTTTAATGGTCCCTTTGATGTATTCATTTGATTTCATAATATATAATTTACTTAAATATACAAATAAATTACTATATGATCAAGTATCATTAAAAGACCTCCGTAATCAAGGGCCTCTGAGGCTTCTGTGAGGCGTCCTGAGTAACCTTCCGCCAGTTTAACTAAACCAGTTCAAGCATCCCACTTGTACTAATACAATTGTAAACTTTTGTCCTCCTCGCCAGAGTTGTTTACTTTGTTAAGCACAATATCATGCAGATCCATTTCATACTAGTCAACCCGGCTGTTCCTGAAAACGTAGGCTTTGCCGCCCGGGCGCTCAAAACAATGGGTTTTCACTCTTTGCGCTTGGTTGGCTCTGACCTGCACAACCAACAAGGGGCTCGAAATACCAGCTATCAATCACATGACATTCTGGATCAGGTGGAGGTTTTTGAGGATCTACCCGCAGCCTTGAAAGATGCTGACCTAACCATTGGTACTACAGCTAAATCCCGGGTCAAACGCTACGACTACCTTCATCCCAAGGATCTCGAAAGGATCATAGAGGAAAAAGAAGATGCCATCGGTTCGATTGCTTTAGTATTTGGTTCGGAAGAAAATGGATTATCCAATCAGGAGCTGGAACAGTGTGATCTGCTTAGCACTATTCCGATGCAGACCAGCTATCCCTCGCTGAACCTGGCACAAAGTGTCCTGCTCTATGCTTATGAACTGTCGGGCTATTCGCAGCCAGCAGTGAAAGAAGCAACTCAGACGTCGGAGAGGCTTCAAAAAGAACTAAAAACAAAAGGACAAGAAATACTCTCTTGGCTAGAAGTGGATAAGCATCCTATCCGGTACCAGCGCATGTTGGATCGGTTGATGCAAGTGGGAAAAGGCGATGCGGAACTGCTACTGTTACTGGGAAAATACTTAGAGCAAAGGAAAAGCAAGGACGGCTAGCCTTGCTATTTCACCAAATTGATCAACTGCATCCGACTCCGGATACCAATTTTGGTATAGATACGGTGGTTGTGATCCTTTACCGTTTGCAAGCTAATAAAAAGTGCATCTGCAATTTGCTGGTTGGTTTTCCCTTGACAGATCAACTTGACAATCTCAGTCTCCCTTTTTGAGATCCTGTGTTTGGTAATAAGCTGATCAAAACTATTTTGGTCGTTCAACTCAGCAGTATAGGAGGGAAAAAGTTTATCCGCCTGCCAGCGTAAGAACCATACCGGGAGGAGGTTGCCTACGAAGTAAACCAAAAGCAGGGCAGTCAGGAACCAGCTACTCCAGGATAAAAAGGGTAGCAGTCCCAATCGCAACATGAGACCAAGCAACAACAACCAGCAAAAATTCCTATAACTATTTTGCTTTTGGCTATCCTCGATCTTCTTGATGGCAGTCCAACTGATGGCAAAAAAGAACACAAACAAAAGAAGTTCTGCACCTCCATAGAAGTATAGTTCCAATTGAGCCAGATCTGTTTCGTCACCCAGCAGCCAACCGATAGCAGTTAAAAGTACAGTAATGCTTAAAAAGTAGATCAAAGTTTGTAACGCCGAGATCCTTTTTCCAGCCACGGTAAAAGCCATTTTGATAAGCATTAACC
>JBPCUG010000002.1:0-6447 GCA_051011275.1 Cyclobacteriaceae bacterium
AGCTCACACCAAGCACGTTTTGGATGAATTGGAAAAGGAATTGAAAAAGCACGGTTCATCGATGGAGAAGGTGTTCAAAGTGAATGTGTACCTGCATGATTTGGCTGACTATACCGCCATGAATGAAGTATATAGGGGACGCTTCGGAGACAGTCCGCCAGTAAGAACTACAGTTGCGACTTATGGCGGTGTACCAGGAGACTCTCTGGTTGAAATAGATTGTCTTGCCGCCCTTGATTAATTTTATAAATCAAACCAAATCAAATAGTCATGATAAGCCGACGATCAGTTCTTAAAAATTTATCTAGTCTGCCTTTAGTAGGCGGCCTATTCGGTGCAGGATTACTAACCAGTCAAACAGGATTGGCAAAAGCCGCCTCAGTAGTAGGCAGAGATTACTTTAAGGAGTTAGGGGTTCGTACTTTTATCAACGCTGCCGGCACTTACACAGCAATGACCGGCTCGCTAATGCCAGCAGACGTTAGTTCCGCCATAGTATATGCTACTGGGGATTATGTAAGCCTAGATGAGCTTCAGGATAAGGTAGGGGAGAGGATTGCATCTTTACTGAGTTGCGAATATGCTACCATAACTGCTGGTTGTGCCTCTGCTATCACTCTCGGTACTGCTGGTGTCCTTAGCCGTATGGATACGGACAAAGTGAAACAGATACCTGATCTAACTGGAATGAAGAATGAAGTGATCATGCAAAAGTCACATGAAATTGGCTATGCACATGCGATTAAAAATTGTGGTGTAAAGATCGTTTTCGTTGAAACCAGGAAAGAGCTGGAGGCTGCTATCAATGATAAAACTGCAATGTTGTGGTTTCTCAATGCCCACAATTTCATTGGTAAAATTAAAGATGAGGAATTTGTTGAAGTTGGAAAAAAATATGGTATTCCGACTTTTAACGATTGTGCAGCAGATGTGCCTCCAGTTGAAAACCTGTGGAAGTATACTAAAATGGGTTTTGATTTAGTGGCTTTTTCCGGAGGTAAGGGCCTACGTGGGCCTCAAAGCGCCGGTTTGTTATTAGGGAAAAGAGAATTAATTGAAGCTGCTCGCTTGCATGCTGCACCACGCGGCGATACCGTCGGAAGGGGTATGAAAGTAAACAAGGAGGAGATCCTTGGTATGCTTGTGGCTTTGGAAATGTATCTCTCCAAAGACCATGATGCTGAATGGAAGTTATGGGAAGAGCAGATCAAACTTATAAGCGATAGTGCTAAAGCCATTACCGGAGTTAAAACCGAAACTCATGTGCCTGATGTAGCCAACCATGTTCCTTCATTAAGGATTAAATGGGACCAAGCCAAAGTTAAGATCAGCACGGATGAACTAAGAGCGGAACTACGTGATGGTCATCCTTCAATTGAAACTGTAGGAGACAAGGAAACTGTTGGTATTACCACTTGGATGATGCAACCAGGACAGGAGAGAATTGTGGCTAGTCGTGTGAAAGAGATTTTGGCAAAGGCTAGTAAGAAAAGTTAATACTTTTCAGGGAATCGGGTATCAATAGCTAATCTGTTTTACTAAATGGATCAAAAGCCCTATCAATTAGGTAGGCCAGTTCCTTGCGTGTAACTTTCTCACTGGTCTCTGAAGTTTCACCCCAAATCTCATTGCAAATGGAGGCATCAAAATAGGCGATTGCTTGTGATCTGGTAAGGTCAGATTCGAGTTCTATTTCTTTGCCTGAAATAGCCAGATAAATTTCGCTGAAGTGTTCATTGCCCACCAGACTATCAGGATAAAACCAGGTTTGATTGGCCCATTGATAAGGTATACCTTTACCCTTCATCACGCCACTTAGTCCTACTCTCTGAATTGCTTGAAAGTAGGTGGTGTCATCAGGAGCTGTGTCTATAAATGGTAGCAACCAACAGTCCGCATCAAGCAATATTTGCTGAAGTGTCTTAACATTCAATCTTCTTGGTTGCGAGTCCGCACGAACACATAGTGCAGCAGCACCACCGGCGGCCTGACCAATGAGGATAACACAGGGCTGCAATCGAGTGGCTCCATTGGCCAGGTGGCTTACAGAAATACTTTTTTCCGCAACAATTAGCCCATCAATCTTCTCAGGAATGAGAGAGCCGTATGGAATTGCAAAAGAAGGGATCGAAGGGAAAACTTCTCCGGCCACATGGGGGTTTTTATCATGATGATGATCAAGAGGGTAGTCTCCTACAGCGATAGCCGACTGATAGAGCTGGGAAGAATAGGGATCTGCTAGATCATTTACGGTTAGAAATGATGCTCCAACTACGCGTCTACTTTCTCTATGATAGGGGATTAGTGGCAGGTGATCAGCAGTTGGGAATTCATCTTCAGCCAAACCCAGGTTCTTAAAGCCTCCTGCCGTTTGCAGATAATATAGAAATGATAAAGTCCTCTCCTTGGCTTTTTGGTAGGCCTGCAATCTTTCTCCTTTACTCATCTCCAGGCAATTAACATAATAATCATTTCCGTTTATAGGCCAGTTGATTATTAGTTTGTCATTTGGCAATCTTGCGTAGTCAAGCATTTTTAGACAGTCAACGACCTCAAAATCGACGTCATTGCACAAATCTTGGCAGGCACAATTGAACTCCTCGGGATCATACTCCAGTGGTTTGGTTATTGTCTTGTCTACTTCAGGTCCGTAGTCTTTAAGGATTGCCGTAAAGGTGAGATCTTGAATGTGATTGGTTCCGTTTTCTGGCGCCCAGATTTCTTTGGTAAGGGCAGCAGGGTCTTGTCCGAGTAGATATTTTGCTCCAGCCAAGGCTAGCACATCCCCAAGTTCAGTTGCATCAATAGTAACATTGGCCATGACGGTTAATGAGTCTCCTTGTTCACTTAAGAAAACGCCTCCAGTGATAGTGTTTCCTTGCTTCAACACTTTGGATAGTTGATATCCATGGAATCTTTTTAAGTTAGGCTCTGCTTCTGCCAGACGATTCCAAACTTTATTCCCCACTTTTGGTTCGAAGTGTGTATTGCTTACCCAGCCGGTGGCGACACTATCTGGTCCACCATAGTGATCATAAATCATTTGTCGGAATTCACCCCACAAACCAGATGGCAATCTGTGATTTCCATCAGTGGCACTGACACCAGCCGCAGTAAGCATACCTCCAAGCCATGGTGTTTCCTCAATTAAAACGACTTGTACGCCACCTCTGGCTGCCTGGATTGCAGCAGCGGTTCCACTTGTGCTGCCACCAATCACTAACACTTGAGTTTGAAAGGCTCTGGTACTAGACTCACTTTCTTTACAGCCGATTGAAGACCAAATGATCAATACCCAAAGTAGTAGTTGAGGACCAGAGCGAGACACTAGAAGCTTGATTCTAATTTGGAAGGCTAGAGCTTTTTGAGAACAATGTTACGCCAGCGAACCTTGATGCCGCCACCATCATGTATTTGCAAAGCGATCTGTCCGGTTGCGGCCCCAATTTTTTTATCTTGCAGCTCTATCATTTGATTACCGTTCAACCAGGTAGTCACTTTATCACCAATTACCTGGATGCGCATGGTATTCCATTCTCCCATTTTTAGAAACTTATCTTTCTCTTTATCTGGTTTGATTAGCCATCCTCGACCATAAGATTCATAAATGCCTCCGGTATCGTGTCCCGGTGGTGCCACTTCAGTTTGCCAGCCGCTTATTTTTGTTCCTTCGATGGAGGATCTAAAAAAAACGCCGCTGTTGCCATTGGCTTCTTGCTGGAATTGAAGAGTTAGATCAAAATCACCAAATTTCTCTTTCGTCCCCAGGTATCCGTAGCCTGCATCCGGTCCACTTTCACAAACCAACACCCCGTCCTCGACATACCACTTTTCGGTCCCATAAACATCCCAACCGTCAAGATCCTTCCCGTTAAATAATGAGGTGCTTTCTTGGGCGGTACAGGTGCCCGTGACAACAATTAAAATCCATAAAAAAAACTTAGCCATAATATTTCTGTTAAATTACTTTATACGATTTTCCTGATTCCATGCAGCAAAATTATTCTCAAAAAGTGCTGTCGGATCTTGATCTGGATTTTCAATAGGAAGATCAGCTTTCACTTCAGAGCGCCATTGTTGAAGCAGTTCCTTTAACTCAAAGACTTTATCCGGCATGCCTGCAGCTAAATCATGCTGTTCACTAATATCGTCTTTCAAGTTATAAAGTTCCACTCGTTGGTCTTCAAAAAATTCAACTAGTTTATAATCTCCTTTTCTCATCGCCCCGGTTGGAGGTCGGGTGGGAGTATGGTAATGAGGATAATGCCAAAATAGGCTCCTTTCATTTAGCTTTGAGGTGGGGTCCGAAAGAATCGGCCAAAGATCCATGCCGTCAACAATTTCTTTACTTGCAGTGCCAGCTAGCCTCAATAATGTGGGATAAAAATCAATACTTGAAACGACTTGGTCATTGATGGTTCCTGGAGGGACCTTACTAGGATATCTGACAATTAAAGGTTCCCTAATACCTCCTTCGTAGTAGAAGCCTTTACCTTCCCTAAGTGGCGCATTCCCATTATACTCCACTAGGCCACCATTGTCGGAAAAGAGCATCACTATAGTGTTTTCTTTTTCACTTAAGCTATCCAATGCAGCGAGTATGCGTCCTACACTTTCATCCACGCTTTGAACCATGGCAGCATAGGTAGTATTTTCTCGCTCCAGGCCAAGCTGTGATTTTTTTTGATCGTACTTTTCAATGTAATCAGCTTTTCCTTCCAAAGGGGTATGAACGGCATAGTATGACATATACAAAAAGAAAGGTTGGTCAGGCTTGGCTTGCATGCGCATTAATTTGATTGCCTCATCAGTAAGACGATCAGTTAGATAGTCGCCTTCATTTCCCCCAGGCGGCAGATTGCGTACTGTCCAATCGGTAACTTCCGTCTTTTTTTGATAAGGATGAAAGTAGCTTCCCGGAGCACCTTTGGAATGGCCTGCAATATTCTTATCAAAACCTTGTTGCAAGGGCCAATATTCCTGATCTTCCCCTAAGTGCCATTTCCCTACATGCCAAGTTTCGTAGCCAGCTGATCTTAAGGATTCGGCCAAAGTGGTTTCTTCCAGAGGTAGCTCATACATGATCTTTGGAGTAGTCATTTTGGCTTGTGGAAATATTACTCCGGGAATCCAGTCGGTGATTTTTAGCCGGGCCGGGTATTTACCAGTCATGATACTGGCTCTGGTGGGAGAGCAAACCGCGCTAGCTGCATAGGCATTGGTAAACCGCATTCCTTCTGAAGCCAATGCGTCAATATTTGGCGTCTCATGAAACTGACTACCGTAACAGGCTAGATCGGCCCATCCTAGATCATCAATAAGAAAAAAGATGATATTGGGTTGGCTAGTGGTAGTTTCTTCTAGCTTAGATTCTTCAGTTTGAGTGCTACAACTGAGGAAAAGCACCAGCATTGAGCTGATAGAAAATCTTACTATAGAACACATTTTGATATTGAGCAGTATGGATTTTAATATAGACTAAATATAAACGGTTTTAAAACGATTGGCCCTAAAGTGAGTTAAAACACCTAATACATAGATACCTGGTTTTCAGGACATGACATAGGAAAAACAGATCCAGATTGTTGCTAATCAGTTGGTTTTTGTCGCTGAACGGCAAAAGATGTCTAGGAAAGTATTTTGGGTTTCAACTGCTGCTGTTGGGCTAATTTTTTTTGATTAAGCCGGTGTCGCTGCTACTTTCATATTGAAACAGAGCAAGAGTACTGATAAAAGTAAAACTATGGAAAAGCTTGTTATAGAACGAACCACAAAGCCTCGAAGCCTAAAACACAAGACCTTAGGTCAGGATGAGACTGCAAGATTCGAACGAATCCACACTGAAGTCTTTGATACTTCGGCCGAAGCTTCTAAGACCGTTGCATTTGAGATAGCCCAGTTGATTCTGTCCAAGCAAGCAGTAAATGAAAAATGCATACTAGGTTTGGCCACAGGTTCTTCACCCTTAGCTGTGTACAAGGAGTTGGTGCGCCTCCACCAGGAGGAGAACCTCAGTTTTAAGAACGTAATCACTTTTAATCTGGACGAATATTTTCCAATGGAACCACAGGCTTTACAAAGCTACGTCAGGTTTATGCAGGAAAATCTCTTTAAACATATTGACATAGAACCAGAGAATATTCACATACCCGATGGTACACTGCCTAAGGAACTAGTGCCGGTTTTCTGTCAGGAGTATGAGCAGAAGATAGACGACTATGGAGGCTTAGACCTTCAGTTGTTGGGAATTGGGCGGACTGGGCATATTGGATTTAATGAGCCTGGGTCTCATATAAATTCCATGACAAGAATGATTACTTTAGATCACCTTACCAGAGTAGATGCAGCCAGTGATTTCTTCGGCCGGGAAAGTGTTCCAAGAAGAGCCCTCACCATGGGGGTTGGGACAATAATGAAATCAAAAAGAATAATTTTGCTAGCCTGGGG
>JBPCUG010000003.1:0-3119 GCA_051011275.1 Cyclobacteriaceae bacterium
GAAAAACAGCGTATCGGCAGCCAGCGCAGAGGTGTAATTGAGCCAGCCATAATGCCGGTCGCGCTTCAATTCAACATCTTCATCTGTCGGCGACCAGGGATAGCTCAACTGGTTTTCGTGAAAATAAATAGCTACTGGTATTTGAGCAGTTTCCTTTCTGGTCAAGCTCAAAAACTGGCCCAGGTCTAGCATGTCGGTGGCGATGATCAGATCGGGTTTGGTTTGGAGCTGCTGGAAACGTTTGGCCAGAGTGATAGCACCACCGTGCATGCGCCATTTCCAGTGACGCCCAGGCAGGCTAAGAATTTCTATTTCGTGTTTGGAAAAACGCTGCAAGCCTTCGGCCCACTGACGGTGAGACCCTGAGAAAAATGCCTCAAGTAAAACGATCTTCATCGATGTAACACCTGCATCTTCAAATCCGTCTTCCTCTTTTAAAAACAAAATTAGGCTTTAGCTTACCTTGGTGATATAATATCTCCCGGTAGTCATCAGTAGGGAAGGCAATAAAATCAGCTAACACTTTCGGTTTAAGCTGACCTCTATCATCCAATCTTAGCGCAGCAGCAGCTCGATAAGTCAGGCCAGCAAAAACCTCTGCCGCACTCAACTTCTCCGCCGAACCTAATACTGCAGCTTGTAGTAACAAATCTCCCATCGGAGCAGAACCGGGATTCCAATCACTGGCAATCGCCAAGCCGCAGCCTGCATCTAGCAGCTTTCTAGCTGGAGCAAAGGGTTCCCCCAAACCTAATGATGCACCTGGCAAGGCAGTAGCAAAAACTTGACTTTTGCCCAAGGCATTAATTTCAAGCTCTGTGGAAGCTTCCAGGTGATCTGCACTTAGGGCTTCTACTTGAAGAGCGGTACTACTACCACCGGGGGTAAACTGATCAGCATGTACTGTAACATCAAAACCTTTTTCTTTGGCGGTCTGTAAATAGTTGAGCCCTTCCTCTTTGCTGAAAGCATTTTCTTCAATAAAGATATCTACCCTACTAGCCAGGTCATCGCCCTTAACTTGGGGCAGTAATTCAGCCAATAACATATTCAAGTAGTCTTTGTTGTTGCCCTCAAAGTCTTTCGGCTTAATATGGGCAGCCAGGCAAGTGCTTATCAAGTCAATATGATGTTGTGTATCTACCTTGCATATGGCCTGTAGCATTTTGAGTTCGTTCGCCACATCTAGTCCATACCCGCTTTTGACCTCGCAGGTAGTCACTCCTTCTAATAAATGTCGAGAAGCTCGCACTGATAAAGAGCTGATTAACTCTTCTAAAGAGGCAGATCTGGTTTGGGTAACCGTGTCCCAGATGCCACCACCTGTAGCCGCAATTTCTTGATAGCTTTTACCGGCGTTTCTCATAGCATAGTCGCCGGCCCTTGACCCTGCAAAGCAAATATGGGTGTGGGAGTCAATAAAACCAGGCAACACAACCAAATTATCCTCCATTTTATCAACCTCTGCGGTAGGATGAGCTGCTCGCAAAGCTTCGAAATCATCTAGCATTGCAATCTGATCACCATTAACCAGGATACCAGCCTCGTTCAATATCGCTAGTTGATCATCCTTAATGGGACCTCGCAATGGCAATTGATCCATTGATAGCAACTGACGAAAAGGGCCAATGAGTTTTGTCATAAGCAGTTAAACATCCAAATCAAATTCTTTACTTTTTTGCGCTGCTGCTTCGTAGCCAGCATCATTGTGCCTGATCACACCCATAGCAGGATCAATATGCAAGACACGTTTCAGACAATGTTCCGCTCGTTCGGTGCCATCGGCTAAGACTACCATACCGGCATGTTGCGAATAACCCATCCCAACACCACCTCCATGGTGAAAAGAAACCCAGGTTGCACCACCGCTGGTATTGCCCATCAAATTGAGCAAGGGCCAATCTGATACCGCATCACTGCCATCAATCATGCCTTCAGTTTCGCGATTGGGCGATGCCACTGAGCCACAATCCAGATGATCACGGCCAATGACAATTGGTGCCGTTACTTTTCCACTTTTCACTAACCTATTAAATATCAATCCGGCCTTTTGTCTTTCACCCAGTCCAAGCCAGCAGATCCTGCAAGGAAGCCCTTGAAAAGCTATCTTTTTCCGTGCCTCTTTAAGCCATTTTATCAAATGTTTATTCTCCGGAAAAGCCTCTATTAATGCTTGGTCAGTAGTATAAATATCCTCGGGGTCTCCGGAAAGTGCGGCCCAACGAAAGGGGCCTTTGCCCTCGCAAAATAATGGGCGCATATAAGCTGGCACAAATCCGGGGAAATCAAATGCATGCTTCTCCCCACCTTCCAGCGCGAAGGCCCGTAAATTGTTGCCATAGTCAAAAGTGACGCTTCCTTTTTTCTGCATATCCAACATCAAACCCACATGCCGGGCCATGCTTTGCATAGATTTCACCTTGTAGGTTTCCGGATCCGTTTCTCTCAGCTCAGTTGCATCATCCAAAGTAAATCCATTAGGCACATAGCCATACAAAGGATCATGTGCCGAAGTTTGATCAGTAAGAATATCAGGGATCAAGCCATCATCTAACAACTGTTCCAACATATCGCCGATGTCACTTACCAAACCCACTGATAGCGCTTGACCGGATTCCATTGCTTCTTGAACCCAAGCTTTGGCCTCTTTGTAGGAAGATGTCATTTTATCAATGTATCTGGTATCAAGCCTTTTTTGTATCCTACCGGGGTCAACATCAGCACCTAGAAAGACAGCACCGGCCATCGTTGCGGCTAGTGGTTGAGCGCCACCCATTCCTCCCAATCCACCACTGACCAGTAGCTTTCCTTTCAGATCACCTCCAAAATGTTGAACACCGCAAGCTACAAAAGTCTCATAGGTGCCCTGCAATATTCCCTGGCTGCCGATATAGATCCAACTGCCAGCAGTCATTTGGCCAAACATCATCAATCCCTTTTCTTTCAATTCATTGAAGTGATCCCAGTTGGCCCACTGTGGCACTAAGTTGCTATTAGCGATCAACACCCGAGGAGCTTCCCGGTGAGTAGGGATGATACCAACTGGTTTCCCTGATTGTATTAAAAGACTTTGGTCTTCCTGCAATTCCAATAGACAAGCGATTATCTTTTGTAAGGCC
>JBPCUG010000004.1:0-3709 GCA_051011275.1 Cyclobacteriaceae bacterium
AAGAAGCCGAACAAAAGATCAAAGATGGTATTGACCACTTATTAAATTGTAAGGGAACCAAAACAGTAGACGACTTTCATAAAGAGCTAGGTAAAGTAATGTGGGAGTATTGCGGCATGTCCAGGACTGCGGAAGGGTTGCAGAAAGCCAAACAAAAAATCCAAGCTATCAGGGAAGAGTATTGGAAAGATGTAAAAGTGCTTGGGACCAATGAGGAGCTTAATATGTCGCTGGAAAAAGCCAACCGAGTAGCTGATTTCCTGGAGCTAGGAGAGCTAATGGTGGACGATGCTTTGAATAGAAATGAATCTTGTGGAGGCCATTTCAGAGAAGAGTATCAAACTGAAGATGGTGAAGCCAAAAGAGACGATGAGCATTACACCTACGTGGCAGCTTGGCAATACGATGGACCCCAAAAACCGGAGATCCTTCAGAAGGAAGAACTGGAATTTGAAAATGTAAAATTGACCCAGAGGAGTTATAAGTAGTTATTGGTTACAGGAATTATATAGTAATTAGCACATAATCTATGGATTTCACTTTGAAAGTATGGAGACAAAAAAATCCCAAAGACAAGGGAGGATTTAAGTCTTATCCGGTCACTGATATCTCGGCTGATATGTCTTTTCTTGAGATGTTAGACGAACTTAATGAAGAGCTAATTGTAAAAGGAGAGGAACCGATTCATTTCGATCACGATTGTCGCGAAGGCATATGCGGCACGTGCAGCATGTATATCAATGGCCGTCCTCATGGCCCCCAAAGAGCTATTACTACCTGTCAGCTTCATATGCGAAGTTTTAAAGACGGGCAACATATAACCATTGAGCCCTGGCGGGCAAAACCCTTCCCAGTTATAAAAGATTTGGTTGTAGACAGAAGCTCCTTTGATCGAATTATTCAGGCAGGAGGTTATATTTCGATCAGCACCGGCGGAGTGCCTGACGCAAATGAAATCCCGATACCTACTTCAGTAGCTAATGAAGCCATGGATGCGGCTAGTTGTATCGGTTGCGGTGCATGTGTGGCAGCCTGTAAAAACGGCTCGGCTATGCTTTTTGTTTCGGCTAAAGTATCACATTTGGCACTATTACCGCAAGGTCAGGTCGAATCTACGTCAAGGGTGGAGAACATGGTGGCTCAAATGGATGAAGAAGGCTTTGGTGCCTGTACAAATACCGGGGCCTGCTCGGCTGAATGCCCCAAAGAGATAAGTCTTACCCATATCGCAAGACTGAATCGGGAGTTTTACCGGGCTAAGCAAACCTCTGATAATCTCACCAGTAAAGAAGAGGTACACGAGGGTTAATACCGACTCAACCGTTTAACCACCACTTGGATTAAATTTGAATACTCAGTGAAATCCGTTAAATTGAAAATGTTAGGCTGCAGAACTCTGCAACAACGGAGAAATCCATAATTATGAAATATTTTCCTTTATTCTTATCACTCTCCCTACTATCGCAAATTGCTTGTACCACAAAAACCGAGGAGGTGAGTGAAACTGAAACTGAACCGATATCACTTGAAGGGACTTGGACATTGAAAGCACAACGTCAGAATCATCCCTTTCTTAGGACGCAGGAGGGAGGCCCTGATACCTCTTGGTATGAATACCCTGAAACGGTTATATATCAAAAACACATAACTCCAACCCATTTTACCTGGATTAGATTCGAAAAAGACAAAGACAGCCTGGTGGGTACTGGAGGTGGTACTTATACTTACGATGATGCTACCCGTACATATACAGAAGATATCCACTTTTTCTACCCTCCCGGATCTAATGAGTTAGGCCAGGCCATACCGTTCTCGGTAGAGATAAAGGACGGACGGTGGTATCATAAAGGCTATGCCAAAGTTTTTGAATTTGACCCTGACATCGGTGAAAATGTCGTCTCTGATTCTTTAGTTATAGATGAAATATGGGAACGCACGAATGTCTCTCCAACAGATGTAACCAATGGAAGCTTAGTGGGCACCTGGAACCAGCAATCGGTTAAATCTTCTAACGACTCGCTATGGACAGAGTGGCCAAGTTTTGTTGGTTATATGAAGCTAGTAACTCCCACACATTTTGTTTGGGTAAAGTATAATACTGAGGGTGATGAGGTAATGGGTGCAGGTGGCGGCAGCTATGCATTGTCTGACGATCAGTATATTGAGCATTTGCAGTTTTTCCATCCTACCACCGGGGCATACAGCACTGCTACTTCAACATTTAATTACACTCTTGGCGACGACGAGCAGTGGCAAATAAGTGGGTCGGTAGATGATGGTAGCGGAGAATCTAATCCATTTGAAGAGATCTGGAAAAAATACAATTACCATCCCTAAGTTAGTAAGCTAATTATTTGTCATCAGCTTACCCCTTCTTACTACTGAGCACTGGATTTAGATTTGGACCTTCTTACAACACTCAGGATTCTATTGATTCAACAAACCATTAGGTACTCTATACCGGTCAGGATGATGGACGATTTGATTTATCCAAGAAATCCTCTAAATTGAACGGGCAGCCAACAAACTGGCCTTTTCTATGAGATAAACCCTCTGACGATGAATTATTTTTACGCGGTGATATGTTTTTTTTATCTTCTTATTCAATTTGCCTGTACTCCTAAACAAGAGTTTGAAGAAGGCCCAAAGGAAGACGTTGCTTCCTTAGAAGGCACCTGGAATATGATCTCTTTTAGAGTGGAGGGTGATACTACCTGGAAGGAACACAACTCCACAGTAATTAACCAGAAACACATTACTCCAACTCATTTCGTTTGGATGCATTATGAAACTGATACAGACAGCTTACCAGGCACTGGTGGTGGTACCTACGTTTTCGATAGTATTAATAATACCTACACCGAAGACATCCATTTTTTCTTCCCTCCTGGCGCTAACGAATTAGGTCAAGCAATCCCTTTCACAGTAGAAATGAAAGATGGGAAATGGTACCATACGGGATATGCGAAAGTGTTTGAATTTGACCCTGATATCGGAGAAATGGTAATTGCAGATTCTAATAAGATAGAAGAGATATGGGAAAAAGTAGAAACTTCATCAGAAGAATCTAACCTAGTTGGAACCTGGGAACTGGATTCTTATAAAGATCACGGCGATTCACTGAGAAGTGAGTATCCCGACTTTGTTAAGTATATGAAACTTATTACCCCGACCCACTTTCTATGGGTACATTATATAAGCGAGCAAGATCAAGTTCTAGCTGAGGGTGGGGGTACCTATAAATATGATGGCGATACCTATACTGAAACCATTGAGTTTATATACCCCTCCGGCTCCAACCAAATAGGAACGGTCTTGCCCTTCGATTGTAAAGTCGATGAAAACACATGGTACCATAAAGGAAATATTAAAAGAATGGAAAAAGATCCCGATTCTGGGAAAATGATCACAAAAGACTCATCACGTATAGATGAAGTTTGGACAAAATACCAGCCGTCGATTTAACCAACCAGGTCAAAAAAAGTATATAGATATTATTTGAACTTAGGAACTAGGCCTCCGTTTCACACTCACAGATTCATTAACCCAACACCCAACCTTGACTACCTGCCCTTCTTCCATGCCCAATTCAAAGATCTCTTCCATAGATGGAAATTGGGCTTGAGCATTTTTCATTGCCTTTGCATTTCCAGCCTTTTGATACATGTTATAGGCAGCAATAAATATGGCCCTATCAGCTACTTTGCTA
>JBPCUG010000005.1:0-2813 GCA_051011275.1 Cyclobacteriaceae bacterium
CCATGGTCCTTAGGCCTTGGGCCAAATATTCGGCCTCCACCTCGGAACAGTGGCGATTTGATACTGCCGGCCCGTGCCGTACCAGTACCCTTCTGTTTCTTTATCTTTCGAGTAGATCCAACAATCTCCGCACGCTCTTTAGCCTTATGAGTACCTTGGCGTTGGTTGGCCAGGTATTGCTTCACATCCAGATAAATGGCGTGGTCGTTAGGAGTAATGTCAAATATATCCTTCGACAGTTTTACCTTTTTGCCTGAGTCTTTTCCAGATTGTTTGTATACCGCTACTTCCATTTTATTATTTCTCTAAAACGACCACCGAATTCTTAGCTCCGGGAATGGAACCACTTACAACGATAAGATTCTTTTCGGGCATTATTTTCAAAACTTTCAGGTTTAACAACTTTACTCTATTACCGCCAGTACGCCCGGCCATTTTCATTCCCTTAAAAACCCTCGAGGGATACGAAGCAGCTCCAATAGAACCTGGCGCCCGCAGCCGGTTATGCTGGCCATGAGTGGCATCGCCTACCCCAGCAAAGTTGTGGCGCTTTACCACTCCTTGAAACCCTTTACCCTTGGAAGTTCCAATGGCATCTATAAAGTCCCCCTCATTAAATATCTGGTCGACTACTACGGTCTGACCCAAAGTAATATCTCCTTCGAACTCTCCGGTAAAATCCCGGAATTCGATCAACTTCCTCAGGGGGTTTGTTTGCGCCTTTTTGAAATGACCCTTCATTGGTTTGGTCGTGCGCTTTTCCTTGCGTTCACCAAAGCCCAACTGCACCGCATCGTATCCGTCGGTCTCTTCAGTTTTCACTTGTGTGACAACGCATGGACCAGCCTCTACCAATGTGCAGGGTATATTGATCCCTTTCTCATCGAAGATGCTTGTCATTCCAATTTTCTTACCAATAATACCAGACATTATATTCTATTTATTAACTCTTTTCACTAGGCTGTCTATCCTTCAGTTCTTTTCTGCTTTTGACAAAAAGGACTGCAAAGATAGTAAATAATTGACCTTAACCAAAGGATGATATTTACTACACAAAAAAGAACCAATAACTCCTTATTGGCTCAGTACTCTATGATATCAGGTCAAACTTTGATCTCGACATCCACGCCGCTGGGCAACTCCAATTTCATTAAAGCATCGACAGTTTTAGTGCTATTCGAATAAATATCCACTAGCCTTTTGTAGGTGCACAATTGAAATTGCTCTCTAGACTTTTTGTTGACATGGGGAGACCTTAAAACGGTAAACTTTTCCTTTACTGTTGGCAAGGGAATTGGTCCACTTACTACAGCTCCGGTAGTCTTTACCGCTCGAACGATCTTCTCCGATGATTTGTCAACCAAGTTGTGATCGTAGGATTTTAGTTTGATTCTTATCTTTTGGTTCATAGTCTAATGCTAAACGGTAGCGCCTTTTACTTTTTCAATAATTCCCTCCGCCAAACTCGCGGGCACCTTATCATAATGCGAGAAAGTTAGTGAAGCTGAGGCCCGTCCCGAGGAGATGGTACGCAAATCGGTAACATAGCCAAACAACTCTGAAAGTGGCACATCTGCTTTTATGATCTGGGCGCCACCCTTGGAGTCCATACCTTTCATAATACCCCTTCTCTTATTCAAGTCTCCAGTAACCGGTCCAGTGTATTCATCAGGACTTACTACCTCCACTGACATAATCGGCTCCAGCAATTGAGGACTGGCTCTCTTAGCCGCCTCTTTGAAACCTATTCTTGCTGCTAGTTCAAATGAAAGTGAGTCGGAATCCACATCATGGAAAGATCCGTGAAACAACTTGACGTACATCGATTCGATTGGATATCCGGCTAACGGGCCATTACTCATGGCCTGCTCAAAACCTTTTTGGATGGCCGGAATGTATTCTTTGGGAATGACACCACCGACAATCTTATTTTCAAATTCAAGTCCTGGCTTATCTGACTCCTGACGAGGGCCCATTTCAAATACGATATCGGCAAACTTACCTCTACCACCAGTTTGCTTTTTGTATACTTCTTTATGCTCTACCAATTTGGTAAGGCTTTCTTTATAAACTACTTGAGGTGCACCTTGGTTTATCTCAACTTTGAACTCTCTCTTCAACCTGTCGATAATGATCTCAAGGTGCAGTTCTCCCATACCTCTCAATACAGTTTGACCGGTATCCTCATCAGTATTAACACGCAAGGTAGGATCTTCTTCTACCAGTTTTGAAATGGCCATTCCCAATTTATCTACATCAGCCTGTGCTTTTGGCTCTATAGCATAACCGATCACTGGATCAGGAAACGACATGGATTCCAAAACGATCTTAGACTTTTCAGCCACCAACGTATCTCCGGTCTTAATATCCTTAAAACCAACCCCCGCACAAATATCGCCTGCACCAACTGCGTCAATTGGATTTTGCTTATTAGAATGCATCTGCATCAAACGCGAAATACGTTCCTTCTTTCCAGTACGCATGTTGAGAACATAGGAACCAGCATCTAACTTTCCAGAATAAACTCTAAAAAAACATAAACGACCAACAAATGGATCAGTAGCAATCTTGAAGGCCAGCGCTGCAAATGGCTCCTCAACCTTAGCTTCTCTGGTCTCAACTTCATCATTATCCGGATTAGTTCCTTCAACTGGCGGAAGATCCATGGGAGAAGGCAAATAGGAACAAACAGCATCTAAAACCGCTTGCACACCTTTGTTCTTGAATGCAGAGCCACACATGACCGGCGAAAACGACATATCAATAACCGCCTTCCTGATGGCCTCCATCATTTCCTCCTTGGTAATTGAATC
>JBPCUG010000006.1:0-3148 GCA_051011275.1 Cyclobacteriaceae bacterium
TTGGTAGAAAGCTTCAAAACTCTCAAGACTGGTGGGCAGGACCTAATCAAGATCCAACAAGAAGAGGGGTACACCATACAGTTGTCAGTCTATGCTATTGAGCTCACCTTAAAAGATGAAAACTTCAAGCTGATCACTTTACAAAATATTCAAAGTGAATTGGAGGAGAAAGAAATGGAGGCCTGGCAAAACCTGATCAGGGTACTCACCCATGAAATCATGAATTCGGTCACACCCATTTCTTCCTTAGCTGCCACCGTCGACCATGATCTGATGGAAAGCACGGAAATCGATGATGGATTCTGCAAGATCGAAAGAGAGGATCTCAAAGATATTCATATGGCTATTCAAACCATACAAAGAAGGAGTGCAGGATTGATACGTTTTGTGAGCGACTTTAGGAATCTGACTCGAATTCCAATTCCCAAACTAAAAATGGTGCGTGCTCAGGAACTATTCGATAGGGTATTGACCCTATTAAAAAATGACATGGAGGAAAACGAAATAAGTGTTCAAACCCATATAGATCAATCTGATCTATCCTTCCAGGCTGACCCTGAGCTGATAGAACAGGTCATGATCAATATAATAAAAAACGCTATCCAGGCTCTAGATGACGAGGAAGAAAACAAATTGATCGAGATCAGTGCTCAAAAGGATGATAAGAACAACACTACTATAAGAATTAAGGATAATGGGCCTGGTATTGATGAAGAGGCTCTAAGCAAAATATTCATACCATTTTTTACCACCAAGAAAAACGGTTCCGGCATTGGGTTAAGCCTTTCCAAACAAATCATGAGACAGCACAAAGGAGCCATCAAAGTGGTATCCAACCTCGATGAAGGCACTGAGTTTTCCCTCCGTTTTAGCGAACCTGAACCCGAAACTGTAGATGTTTTTTAATTTTTTAAACTTTACGTAATTTTAGCGCAATCAAAAGTAACGCCTCGTCCTATGTCAACATCAGTGGAAGCAATCAGCAAGGAAATTACCCGCATCCTAATTGATAAATTAGGAATCGCAGAAACTGAAGTGACCCCGGATGCAAACTTTATCAAAGACCTGGGAATAGACTCTCTAGACTATGCCGAACTGGTGATGGAATTTGAGCAGGCTTTTGATATCAGGATTCCTGATAATGATGCTGAGGATCTACAAACTATCAATCAAGCAATCGACTACATTAAGGGCAAGGTGAACGGAAAAGCCTAGAGCTTAAAAGTCGCAGCCATCAGGTAGCGGATCCTGCCCGGCCACCTCAATAGCAAAATCCACAGGCAGTTCAGCTTGAGCAAAACCATCATTTACCGAACCTTTGTATACCTGCTTTCCATAGCCTTCAGGATTCATATGCGCTCTTATCCAAACTGTTCTATCAGCTGCTATGGTTATGGGACCACCAGACCTTATGAAAGGTTGCTCATTAACATGGCTGTGCGCCAGAATACGTCGATAAAGCAATGTACCCTCTAAACTTAGCACCTCCCACCAATCCGCATACTGATCGCATCCGGTGTCGGGGCTTGAAATCCCAACGGAAAAACTGAAAGCCCGATCCGTGCCAGAAGCTTCAACTGAAATGATCTTAGCCTCATTGCTCTCAAGCTTGTCGCTACTCAAATCACTTGAACCGGTACAGGCTATTGTTAGCCCAACCAGCAGAGAGAAAGAAATGATCAAAAAATGCATGACCCCAATGTAAACTCTTTGTTATATCTCTAATCTAAACATTCTAAAACAAAAATAGAAGCTGGATTACTTGGTCAGTGATTTTTAGTAAATGCCTAGCTAAAGCATTTTTAGTAACTTTATTGGGCCATGGCCATGATTAGTAAAAAGAAGATCCCCTACTCTATCAGTCCATCTCTTAGGAGTTATCTGAAAAAGCACGAGCGTGAAACTTCAGTAACTATTTCCTATACCGATCTTACGCGTTACGCTAGCTCCGTAGCATTATATGATAAACATGGGGTTGATTCCCTATGGGAAACAGTTTTCTTCGCCCCCAATGAAATGGAGCAAATCCATCATCAACTTAAACAGGTTTACGCTTTCTTAAAAGCAGATGGTGACCTCTCGGTGATCGAGCATTTGTTCATTGACCGTGTTGATCTCTGCATATACGGCAATACTAAACCCTTTAGGGTAAGAGTAGTAAACCGGATTAATGATAATTTTGATTATTACTACATCAAAACCGCTGATGCTTCCCGCATATATGGCTTGGCATTAGAGCACTTGCTATCTCCCAACCGCATAAATTATTTTGTAGATAACAACACGCTTATCGAAGAACATATTGCTGGCATCCCAGGAGATCAGTTTATTAAATATTACCTCAAAGATAAAGACCTCAATGAAATTCGGCTGGCCAAAGAATTTGTGAAATTCACAGAGCGCACTTTTGTACGGCTATTAGGCGATATGCACTCTAGTAATTTTGTCATTGACGTAACCCCTGATTTTGAGGAAACTCACTACCGTATTCGAGCTATAGATTTCGATCAGCAATCATACGAGGGTAGAAAGGCAGTTTATATGCCACAATACTTCAAGCAGAACAATCCATTGATCGAATTGGGCTTGAAACACATGACGCCCGAAACAGTACGGCAGTATCAAAAGGAGGAACAAGCTCTAATGGCCAACCGCCTTAAATCATCACCGTATCAAATGAAAGATTTGATTGATGCTATGGTGAAGGACACACTTTCAAACCCGGAGAATGTCGATCACCTAAAAAATGAAATGGCGCAGCACTACAAAGATCAGCGGTTTTTAGCTTGTAAAAATATGGGCGAATTGGTGAAGACCAGTTTGCGTATGTTACTGGAAAAGCACTAACTTCCCCTCTATGCCATTATAGTTTAGTGTAAAAAGTGTGACAATTTTGTGATACTTGGTCCTTAGTTTTGAGGATAAAGATAGACAGTGTGAAAAAGGTACTATTAGTTGAGGATGACCAAAATATCGTTGAGTTGCTTGAAATCCACCTCAAGGATCTGGAGTGTGAGCTTATCACCGCTACTAATGGGCTAGACGGCTTGGATTTAGGCCTAAAGCAGAAATTTGATCTTATTATTCTAGACATCATGTTACCCCAGATGGATGGTGTAGAGGTCTGCCGTCAATTGCGAGCAGTAAA
>JBPCUG010000007.1:0-4322 GCA_051011275.1 Cyclobacteriaceae bacterium
TCGGGGTCAGGGCCGACGAAAATGATACCTTCTTCCCTACACCGGCGAGCCATATTCACATTTTCGGAAAGGAAACCATAACCAGGGTGAATGGCATCCACTTTGTGCTGCTTTGCCAGCCCAATGATCTCCTCGATATCTAGATACGGTTTCAAAGGCTCGTCATCAGGTCCGATCTGATAAGCTTCATCTGCTTTGTATCGGTGTAAAGAGTATCGATCTTCATAAGTGTAGACCGCTACGGTGCTAATCCTAAGCTCCGAGGTAGCCCTTAATAGTCTTATTGCAATCTCGCCTCGGTTGGCGACTAGAAGTTTATCCAGTTTTCTTAGTTTCACTGCCATATACTAAATCGTGAAATGAATGGGTTTGAATTTAAAGAAATAAAAATTTATCTGAAACCTACTCAAAATTAAAATCATCAAGGACGCACCGGGTGCTCCTAAAAAGCAAAAGTCACAAACAAAGTGTTTGTGACTTTTTCAATTGATTTATTTGCGTTAAAAGCTTGCTACCAAACTGAACTATTTAACGTAGGCGTTAGCCTAAAGTTATGAAATATCAAATAAATTTTATCGGGCTAGGCGGAATTTTTTTTCTATCCGCCACTTATGGCCATCAGTAAGTCTTCTTTGGTAATGATATGCACCAGGTTTTGCTCGTCCCTTACTAACAAAGCTGGGTTGTCCTTATTTAGGATGGAAGAAAGTACGTCCACGGTATTGTCGAGGGCTACAAATTGAAAAGGTGGTTCCATCACCTCTGATACTTGCTGGTCTTTGATCTCAGGGTTCTCTACCAGTAATTTTAATAGTTTGGAATCAGTAAGACTTCCAACAAACTCCTGGTCGTCTGTGACCGGTAGTTGTGATACCCCAGTTTGATGCAATACTTTTATGGCTTCACCCACGGATTGATTGTTGGGCACTGTGATCAATGGGTCAGAGCCATTTCGGCTGTCTATGATATCACGTGCATTTCCAAACTCTCTTGATTCTACATAACCGTGGTCTTTCATCCAATTGTCGTTATAGATCTTGCCGAGATATCTGGTGCCATGGTCGGGAAGTATGATCACCATCACATCAGATTCCTTTAGATTTTCTCTAGCATATTCAAGGGCTCCGAATACCGCTGATCCACAGGACCAGCCTACGAACAAGCCTTCTTCTCTAGCCAATCGTCGGGTCATAATGGCACCGTCTTTATCGGTAACTTTCACAAAGGAATCGATCAGATCAAAGTCGACATTTTTAGGCAGTATATCTTCCCCAATACCTTCAGTGAGATAGGGATAGATCTCATTTTCGTCAAATTTTCCGGTCTCTTTGTATTTCTTGAACACAGATCCATAAGTGTCAATACCGACGGAAATAACGTCAGGTTGCTGTTCCTTAAGAAACCTAGCAGTACCACATATAGATCCGCCAGTTCCAACGCCAGCTGCCAAATGAGTGATTTTGCCTTCGGTTTGCTCCCATATTTCGGGTCCGGTCGTTTCATAATGCGCCATAGTGTTACCCATATTATCATATTGATTTGGGTAGAAAGAATTTGGGGTATTGCGATTGAGTTTCTGAGCAACCGAATAATATGATCGTGGATCTTCAGGAGTCACATTTGTCGGGCAAACAATCACTTCGGCACCCACGGCTCGAAGGATGTCTATCTTTTCCTGGGACTGTTTATCAGCCAAGGTAAATACACATTTGTATCCTTTAGCAATTGCTACCAGCGCGAGACCCATTCCCGTGTTTCCTGAGGTGCCTTCTATGATAGTGCCGCCTGGTTTTAGAATGCCTTGGGCTTCAGCATCCTCAATCATCTTAAGGGCCATCCGGTCTTTCATGGAATTTCCAGGGTTGAAGTATTCAACTTTTGCCAGAACAGTACCTTTGATCCCTTTACTTAGCTTATTAAGCCTTATTAGCGGGGTGTTGCCTATGGTTTCAATGATCGAATTGTAATACATATTGTAGAGGCTTTGTCAAACTACAAAAGTACCAAGATAAATGAGAAACAGATAAGCGAAATGGCAATCAATTTAGCTAGCTTCTTTTACACCGGCTAATAGATATAGCACAGCCATTCGCACTGCCACTCCGTTTTCTACCTGGTCTAGTATAATAGAATGTTCCGAGTCGGCTACATCGCTGCTAAGCTCTACTCCGCGGTTGATAGGCCCGGGGTGCATAATAGTGATCTCTTTATTTAGCTTGTCCAGTAGTTTCTTGTTTATTCCGTAGTATAGTGAATATTCTCTCAAGGAAGGGAAGTACTTTATCTGCTGACGCTCAAGTTGAATACGTAGCACATTGGCTACATCACACCAAGCCAAAGCCTTTTCTACGTCCAGCTCCACTTTCACCCCGAGTTCTCCAATATGTCTGGGAAGTAGCGTACTAGGTCCGCAAACCATTACCTCTGCACCCAGCTTCTGTAAGGCAAAAATATTGGAAAGGGCAACCCTGGAATGTAAAATATCTCCTATGATTACTATCTTTTTCCCATCGACCCCATGGCATTTTTCACGAATAGAATAGGCATCAAGCAGTGCCTGCGTGGGATGTTCGTGAGTACCATCACCAGCATTAATTATATTTGCATTGATATGCTTAGATAGAAAATGGGGAGCCCCTGGACTTGGATGCCGAAGCACCAACATATCTACTTTCATTGATAAGATATTGTTGATAGTGTCAAGCAATGTCTCACCCTTCTTTACGGAGCTGTTAGAGGAAGAGAAATTGATCACGTCGGCCGAAAGCCTTTTTTCGGCTAGCTCGAATGACAATTTTGTGCGGGTGGAGTTTTCGAAAAACACATTGGCGATAGTTACATCTCTCAACGAAGGTACTTTCTTGATTGGCCGATTGATCACCTCCTTGAAATTATCCGCTGTTTCAAATATCAAGTTCAGATCTTCTGACGTAAGATTCTTTATGCCCAGAAGATGCTTTGAGCTTAATTGAGACATAGGATCAGGTAGTTATTAGCCATATGTTATCATTTTCTGCCCCTTGCTCTTTCCATTCTACCAATACACGTTGTGACTGCACAGTATTCACATTCTTTCCAATGTAATCAGGGGCGATGGGAAGATCCCTACTATACCGCCGGTTTATTAGGACCATTAACTCTACTTTTTTGGGCCTTCCAAAAGCGATCATTGCATCTAGAGCTGCTCTTACACTTCGTCCCGTATACAACACATCATCAATCAATATCACGTTCATGTCTTCGATAACGAACGGTATAGAAGTCGAATTGGCTTTAATCGGTTCGTCGCGTCGCCGGAAGTCGTCCCGGTAAAAAGTCATATCTAGCTCACCTAAGAGGATCTCTTGCGAGATCAGCGAGTCGAGTCTGGCCTTGATCCTTCTGGCCAGGAACACACCTCGAGGTTGGATCCCAAGTATGACTGTTTCATTGAAATTTCCGTGATTTTCGATTAAATGTTGGCAAAGTCTACTTATAGTAATATCGAGCAGTGAGCTATCGAGTATAAGTCTTTTTTGCATGGGTAAACTTTGCAAATATAGGAAATAAAATGCGTGTTAATCAAATGAATGCTTCAAAGACATTAAATAGGCCTGTCTTAAAGGTGGACTGGAGTTCTGATGGCCGGCTAGGGTCTACCTATACTGAATTTTGTTTACGAAGAAAACTTCTCTATTCAGCTTCACGCTTTGGCCGGTGAGATTTTTAATTTTCTGCACTCCGTAGGCAAAGAATTTGTTGTCGTACCACAGCTCTAGGCCACCAAACTCTGAATCTGGGTTTTTGGCCACGTCTTCTTCGAAGTTTAAGGCTATCTCATTGAATGACTTGCCTTCAAGCACTTCATCCGCCTGCACCAATTTGGAACGGATCACATTTTCATAGATGTATAGCAACACCAGTCGGTCGTCCTCAACACTTACATTTACGAATTGTTCCAGATCGTAGCTTAAAACATCGTTAATCTCAAAACTGTTGTCGTACAGTAGCTTTCCGGATCTATCAAATGCTATTACAACCGCGTGGGTATATTTGAACCCCTCGAAAGCTAAATTTCTTTGATACCTACCTGCACCTCGGACGAAACCGCCGCCAAAGTAGCTACCATAGTTATTGGAATTATACTTGGGATAAAATGCCTCTCCGATCATTAAATATTTTCCATCGTCATCTTCGATTAGGTTGTGAACAAGAAAACGATAATTAAATCGGAGCTTCTTTCCTTCTATCTTTCTTCTTTCTATTTTCTTTTTAATGCGTGCCTCTCGTTTGGCTCGCATATAGCTAAAGAAGTTTTGCAGATCAGCAAAATTGAAATAGGT
>JBPCUG010000008.1:0-6365 GCA_051011275.1 Cyclobacteriaceae bacterium
AAACCAGCGCTATATGCCGTTGAGGCAGCTACTCAATTGGCTCGAAGAAATGATTCTGAAATCATTCTTCTCAATGTTGTGGAATCACCAGGGCCTTCCTTTTCCGTTGCCTCCGGAGAGACAAAGGATTATGGAGACTATGGATTTTACACGGTAAAGTTAATTGCAAGAACGAAATTAGAATTGAGCAAAATTATTTCCCAACCGGCTTACCAAGATGTGAAGATAAGCCCAAGCATCCATGTTGGTAATGCTTATAAAGCCATTGCCAAAGAGATTGCCGAGCAAAGTGTGGATCTGGTTGTAATGGGTTCTAATGGATCTGATGGATGGGAGGAAACACTAGTAGGCTCTAATGCAGAGAAAGTGGTGCGGTACGCTAAATGCCCGGTACTTGTGATCAAGGATAAAGTAGAAGTGGCTAACATAAAGGACATAGCTTTTGCGGCCAACTTCTGGGAACAGGAAGATCAAGTGATCATTAAAATCAAAACCTTGCAGGAAGCTTTAGGCGCTCAATTGCATCTGGTTAAGATCAATACACCTACCGACTTTTCTGTTGATCATGCTACCAAGCAGACAATAGAGCAATTTGCCAAAAAGTACCAATTGCAAAATTACACCGTAAACGTTTATAATGATCAAGCCCCCGAGGAGGGAATTATCTCCTTTGCCGCGGAGATAAAAGCTCAGTTGATAGCTCTGGCTACGCATGGAAGAACTGGATTGGGGCAACTATTTAACGGAAGTATAGCCGAAGGAGTAGTAAATCATGCTAAAAGACCGGTTTGGACTTGCCGGATCTAAAAAGGGTAAACCCTAGGTGTTGATCAAAATCAAGAGGGTTGCTGACTAAGATCATAGCGGCCCTCTTTAATTCTTAAGTACTTGGGGTATGTATCTTCAAATATTATGAAACTCTTTCAATTTATTAGAGCCCTATTTGTTACTAATGCAGATCAAGTCATGAAAGATTCTGAGTCTAATTCCAACCGCAAATTTCAGCCAACAGCTTCAAAACATATTGCTTTGTTAGAAGTAGTTTTACTAAGTGAAAACTGGTACGGTACCCCATTATTTACTGAAAATTATCAACTGGCTATCTCAGATGGTTATCCTGAAGATTTTGAACCGTTCGAGCTCTCAAAAAACAAACTTAACCATCGAGATTACGTATTGAGAAGTAACTGATCTATGAAAAAGTACATAGCTTATTTTTTGGTTTTGGGTTGGCTATGCCAGGGTTACGGATGTGAGAGAGGAGATCAAGGCGAGGAGAGGCCAAGCCAATTGATGGAGGATATCTATATGCCCAAGCACCCGGAGCTTACACGGTATTTGCACTTTACCGAATATCAGATCTTTTATGATTTGGATAGCGCAAAATACATTTTCCTAGAAGGGAACCAATGGAAAACGGAACCAGACCTCCCTACTCAATATGATAGAAAGGATATCTGGCGAAGCCCGATCAGAGAACTGAAATACAGAGGTACTGATCCCCAGCTGCAAGTACCTGATTACCACCCTGCAGTGCCAAACGATTCGATACCTGCCCCCAATCGTTCCGATAGCTTAGCCTTATAAGATATTTTGACAAAGGTCATTGGACCAGTTGATCCAAATCATTTTATAATCACCCTTGGGCGGGTACTTTTAACGCAGACTAAAGCAAACTTATGAAGTGGTCATTGTTAATCGCGAAAATATCCGGTATTAAAATTTACCTGCATTGGACCTTTTCTATATTATTAATTTGGGTGGTATTTCTGCAAGGGCAACAAGGAGCCGGATGGAACGATACGCTTATAAGCCTTGCCTTTGTGGTCACAATTTTTGCTTGCGTGGTCCTACACGAATTAGGCCATGCGTTGACTGCCAAAAGATACAACATCACCACCAAGGATATTATATTACTACCGATAGGAGGGTTAGCAAGATTAGAAAAGATACCCGAGAAACCCCGACAAGAATTTTGGGTAGCATTGGCAGGACCGGCAGTTAATATATTTATAGCCGTAATAATCTTTAGTCTGATCTTTTTTATTAATCCCGGAAGTCTTGAAAACCAGCTATCCAACTTTGAAAAGGTAACACTTGATAACTTTCTCGCCAGCTTATTTTTTGTCAACATCTTTATAGCCTTATTTAATTTGATACCAGCATTTCCCATGGATGGAGGCCGGGTTTTTCGCGCCCTTCTTTCTATGCAGATTGGAAGGTTGAAGGCCACGCAAATTGCCGCCTCTTTGGGACAAATGTTGGCCATTGTATTTGCCTTGGCTGGGCTATTTTTTAATCCCTTTTTGGTATTGATAGCAATTTTTGTCTACCTGGGAGCTCAGTACGAGTTGGAGCAGGTCAAGTACAAATCAGCCCTTTCTGACTACAAGGTCAGCGATATTACTATGCACCACTTCACCAAACTTTCTGTAAGCGACTCCCTGTCAGAAGCAGTAAAACAATTGCTAGACGGTCAGGAAAAAGAGTTTATAGTTACAGATAACGATGTCACATCAGGTATTTTAACTAGAGACATCATTATTAAGAGTTTGAGTCAAAATAATCTCTCCACACCAATAGGTGAAGTCATGAAAAGAGATATTGAACCACTAAGTCCCGATGACGCTCTATCGTCTGTATTGGAAAAGATGCAAAAAGATAAGTTGAGCGTTTATCCGGTTGAAGATAGAGGTAAACTAGTGGGTATGATCGATCAGGAAAACATTCTTGAGTTTATCATGATCCAAAACGTTTTAGATGGCAAATCAAAAGTCGCAGTTACGTAAATCAAGATCACCATGAAAACTATTTTGGTTCCCACCGATTTTTCCGAACAATCACAAAACGCGCTTCACCTGGCCAGTCAAGTAGCTCGAAAAATGCAAGCAGAGGTTAGGTTATTGCATGTTATTGAGCAACCTAGCGGCACCTATTTCACGGCAGTAAGTGAAGGACTTAACGACCAGCTGGACAATGCTTTTTTATTGAGCCTGATGGAAAAACTTAAGGTGCAAATGGAAGCTACTGTTCAAGAGCACCGAGGCATTAAGATGGACTACAGGATCAAGATCGGTCACTTTTACCGAAGCTTAGTCTCCTACATCGAGGAGAATGATATTGATATGGTGATCATGGGAACCAAAGGAATCAGTGGATTGGATGAAATGATGGTGGGTTCCAATGCTGAAAAGGTGGTAAGACATGTAAAAGTTCCGGTGCTGGCCATAAAGAATAAAATTGAGCAGGAAGATGTGAAAGTGATCGTTTTTGGCACCAGCCTTACTAATCGGACAGAAAAAGTAGCCGCAGAATTGAAGAATATACAGCAGATCTTTAATGCACATTTTCATCTGGTAGATATTAATACGCCTAACAATTTCTTTCGTCAAGACGAGGCAGAAGCATCCATGCAAGAATTTGTAGATAAATATGATCTCAAGAATTGCAGTGTAGCTACTTACAGTGATGTTACCGAGGAAGAGGGTATCCTGAGATATGCTGAGAGGGTGAACGCCAATATGATTGCCCTAGCCACTCACGGCCGTACCGGTATCAGGCATCTGATGAATGGTAGCTTGACTGAAGACGTGGTAAATCATGCTTGTCGACCGGTCTGGTCCTTTCAATTAAAGTGAACTGCCTATGGGTGACTTTATCAAATACTTTGATCAGATAAGCCTTGAAAATATAGATCAAGTAGGTGGGAAAAATGCTTCTCTGGGGGAGCTATACAAAAATCTGGGTCATTTGGAAATCAGGGTACCTTATGGGTTTGCCACCACCGCCGAGGCATATTGGGATTTTATTTCTCATAACCGGCTTGAAAAACCGCTGATCAAATTGCTTGGGGAATTGGATAAAAAAGATTTCTCTAATCTGGAGATAGTAGGAGGAAAGATCAGGGACCTAATGCTCACTGGGGTCTTTCCAAAAAAATTACAATTAGCGATAGAACAAGGATTTCAGTTCCTAAGTAAAAAATACGGCAACTCCATTTCATTGGCAGTCAGGAGCAGCGCGACAGCCGAAGATCTGCCTCAGGCCAGTTTCGCTGGCCAGCAAGAAAGCTATCTTAACATTATTGGTGTGGAGCAATTATTGGAGGCCTGTCATAAATGCTATGCCTCTTTATTTACTGATCGGGCTATAAAATATCGTGAGGACCAGGGGTTTGATCATATGAAAGTGGCGCTCTCGGTCGGGGTTCAACTAATGGTAAGAGCTGACAAAGGGGCTTCGGGGGTTATTTTTACTTTGGATCCCGATTCTGGTTTTGATCAGGTGATCCATATTGCTGGTGTCTGGGGTCTTGGAGAAAATATAGTTCAAGGCACTGTTAACCCCGATGAGTTTTATGTGTTCAAACCTACTTTGAAAACAGGTAAACAAGCAATTCTATCGCATCGGTTAGGTAGCAAAGACAAGACCATGATCTACGCCGAAGCACCTGCTACCGGCACAATCAATCTAGACACACCAACTGCTCGGCAAAACCAATTTGTCCTGACCAATGAAGAAGTAGCCACACTGGCAAAATGGTCCTTGGCAATTGAAGATCACTACCAACGACCAATGGATTTGGAATGGGCCAAAGATGGTATTGACCAGCAACTTTATATGCTACAAGCCAGGCCCGAGACTGTACATAGCGCAAGAAAAGATCATTTAAAAATAGTCACCTACAAATTAAAGGAGAAAGGCAAAGTCCTGTGCCACGGAATTGGCCTGGGAAATAAGATTGCTCAGGGTAAGGCTCGGGTTTTGCACACTCCCAAAGAAGCTTACAAATTGCAATCCGGAGAGGTCTTAGTTACCAGGTTAACCAATCCGGATTGGGATCCGATCCTAAAAAAGACGGCCGCAATTATTACTGATCAAGGAGGCAGAACGAGCCATGCGGCCATTGTAGCCAGGGAGGTAGGAGCAGTGGCAGTGGTTGCTACAGGCAATGCCACTGAAGTTATCAAAGATGGACAGGAGTTGACGGTGTCTTGTGCAGAAGGAGACAACGGTGTGATCTATGAGGGGTTGCTGAATTGGGACGAAAATGTGATTGACCCTGGCGAATTGAGAGAGCCGACTACCAAGCCCATGCTGATCCTAGGGGACCCGCAACAAGCATTCAAATTGTCTTTTTACCCAACCAAAGGGATTGGTTTGATGCGGTTGGAATTTATTATTAATAACAGCATTCGAGTCCATCCTCTGGCGCTGAAATATTTTGATCAACTGGAAGATAATGAGGTTAAGCATAAAATAGAAAAGCTTACCCATCACTATCCCAATAAGGAAGATTATTTCGTACACCACCTTGCTGAAGCTGTGGCTACTATTGCCGCAGCATTCTATCCCAAAGATGTGATCGTCAGACTAAGTGACTTTAAATCTAACGAGTACGCCAACTTGATTGGAGGGACTTTCTTTGAACCGGTTGAGTCAAATCCCATGCTTGGTTTCCGCGGAGCTTCTCGCTATTACCACAAAAAATATAAAGAAGGATTTGCGATGGAATGCAGCGCACTGAGGATCGTGCGGGAAGAAATGGGACTGGAAAATGTAAAAGTGATGGTACCGTTTTGCCGAACCTTGACCGAGGCAAAAAAAACAATAGCCTTAATGAAGGAATTCGGTTTAGAAAGGGGCAAAAAAGATCTGCAAATATACATGATGACGGAAATACCCAGTAATGTGATCCTGGCGGAAGAGTTCGCTTATTATTTTGATGGCTTTTCCATTGGCTCAAATGACTTGACCCAGTTGACCTTAGGAGTGGATCGCGATTCGGAATTATTGAGTGATATTTTCGATGTTAACGATCCGGCAGTAAGGCAAATGATCCGGATGGTGATCGCTTCGGCTCATAAAACAGGTACTGTGATAGGCTTATGCGGGCAGGCGCCCAGTGACTATCCCGAGTTTGCTCAATTCTTGGTGCGGCATGGCATTAATAGCATTTCCTTTAATCCTGACGCTCTTTTTAAAGGTATCGAGAATATAAATAAAGCAGAAGAAAAATACTTGAGGCATGTTTCCGATGCACCTATGGAAACGGAAAAAACTAATAGTTAGGAAGACACTTTAGGAACTAAAAAATTAGAAATTATGAATACTAAAAATCACCTGGAAATGCACCACGACCATCTATTCTGGAAATCAGAATACGGCATGTGGTTGGATGATCTGAAAATGTGGCAAGAAGAACTGAAGCAACTTCATGATGATCTTAATGAAATTAAACAAGCTGTTAACTACCATGCGGAGAGCTTGGAGTCTCACAAAGAGGCCATATACAATCACAAACTGTTTGCCGACAAACACGAATTAGATCTTTCGATACTGACTGAAGGAAGTCAAGCCAATCA
>JBPCUG010000009.1:0-3066 GCA_051011275.1 Cyclobacteriaceae bacterium
ATTCGGGTCCAGAATTAGGTCTACGGCACCTGCTCGCTCATTGGCGAACAACACCTGCTCCCAGGAACCGCCGCCATCCTTACTACGATACACACCCCTGGTTTTCGAAGGGGCAAACAGGTTGCCCATAACCGCAGCATAGACCAAGTCGGGGTTTTTTGGATGGATACGAATACGTGAAACATGTCGCGAGTCTTCAAGGCCGATTGACTGCCAGGTTTTTCCAGCGTCCAGACTTTTCCAAATACCATAACCATATGAAACATTACCTCTAACAGTTTTCTCACCACCTCCTACATATATCACATTGAGATCATAGTCACTCACAGCAACCGCTCCGATAGACCCTCCGAAAAAACCATCTGAAATGTTTTCCCAATTCGATCCGCCGTCTTTGGTGCGCCAAACGCCGCCTCCGGTACTACCAAAGTAAAACAGGTTTGGCTCACCGGGCACTCCTGTGACTGCCGCCGACCTGCCGCCTCGAAAAGGCCCAATATTGCGCCATTGCAGTGCGCCATATAGGCTTTCATCAAAGCTCAAGGTGGCTTCTTTGGTTTTTCTTTTCTGCGCCTCAAGCTGGCTAGCACCGAAGGAGAAGATCACAAGTAAGAAGGGTAGAAGGATAAACCGAAGAGATCTCATAAGGTGTTGGGCTTTGTTTAGGCCAACAAAATAGGGATTGTTGTTGAAAACGAAAAATTCAATTTGAGGTATGCGTTTTAGCAAATACACCTATTAAAGAATGCGTTGATCGATTGATTGCGCTGATTGGTCTAAAACATCAGGACAAATTGGTCAGGAGGTGTTAGCTTTGGGCTGAACCTTATAGGTTCACTCATTCCATAGCTGGTTGAGAAGAGCTTGGGAAGCACTGCTTCTCAGGCTCTTACTTTTTTAATCCAGATACGAAAGGGTCTATTGAAGCGCCTGTTTTAAATCGGCCAGCAAATCGAACTCATCTTCGATCCCCACACTAAGCCTTATCAAAGAATCAACCAACCCTGACTTCACTCGCTCTTCTCTAGGGATACTGGCGTGAGTCATACTGGCCGGATGCCCACACAAAGACTCCACACCACCTAACGATTCAGCAATGGTGAAATACTTAAACCGCTTCATCACTTCGAAAGCCTCCTCGACGCTGTCGTCCTTAAGGGTAAAGGAGAGCATGCCGCCGAAATCCCCCATTTGATCCTTAGCTATATTGTGATTTGGATGGTCCTCAAATCCAGGCCAGTATACATTGGCAACCTTATCATGGGATTTTAAAAACTCGGCCATAGCTTTCCCATTTTCGCAATGTCTCTGCATACGTAAATGTAAAGTTTTGATCCCCCTTAGGACCAGAAAACAATCTTGTGGACCGGAAATTGCTCCAGAGGCATTCTGTATAAAAGCCAGCTGCTCAGCCCAAGTATCATCATTTAGTACTAAAGCCCCCATAACCACATCTGAGTGCCCTCCCAAATATTTGGTTACGGAATGCATGACCACATCCGCTCCCAAATCTAAGGGGGTTTGCAAATAGGGAGTAGCAAAGGTGTTATCGACAGCTACCTTAAGACCGCGCGCTTTTGCTAACGCTACCACTCCCTTGACGTCAATAATGGTCATCATTGGATTGGTTGGAGTCTCAATCCAGATCAGTTTGGTTTTATCATTGATATGAGACCCAATTACACTCAGGTCGCTCATACCTACAAAGTGGAACTTAATCCCATACTTCTCGAATATTTTAGTAAATATCCTATAGGTGCCACCATAAAGATCATTCGTACTAACCACCTCATCTCCAGGGCTTAATGTTTTAATCACAGCGTCAGTAGCCGCTAATCCGGAAGCGAAACAAAGTCCGTGTTTGCCATTTTCCAAAGCAGCCAGGTTATTTTGCAAAGCATCCCGTGTCGGATTCTGTGTGCGAGAATACTCATAACCCTGATGCTCTCCGGGGGCCTTTTGTGCGTAAGTAGAAGTTTGAAATATCGGTGTCATGATAGCTCCTGTTGAGGGATCTGGATGGACACCGGCATGAATGGCTTTGGTACCGAATTTCATTGAATATATTGTTTGCTAGTAGTTTTACAAAATGATTTTTTGTATTCCTTGTTTGATCAAAGGAACATTAAAGTTAATCAAATAACCCAGTCTTTTATGGGTTAGTTTTAGATGACTTAAAACTTGTGCCTTCCACACTAGGTTAACTTGACTAAGTGCTCTATCTCGCATATGATGAGATCCTCAGAATATCTAGCCTTGATCCCTCGTTAAAAGCGATTCCGTCATAAACAATTGGGATCGTCAACTGCCTTTGAACTATCAGATCTTGTTTGCGTAGTTCGTGAGTCAACCAAGTTTCGTACACCTTCTCGAGTAGACCTGGACCTAACTCCTGGTGCACTTTAGAGGAGGCATTCACAATTTGTTTCCCTAGCTCTACCTCTTTTTCACTTAGTGGCTTGAAGGTTTTCATGGAAGGTAATTATAGCCACAAAGGCTCCAAGACACATAGATGCACCAAGTTCTTAGTGACTTGGTGGCTAAATAGCCTACCGGTTGTCCCCACTTTTTCCATCAAAATAAGAAGTAAGCTTTGCTTTCAGCTCTTCCATTGAGCTATCAAAAGTTGGTGTAAGAGGCAGCTGTCCAGGATAGGTTTCCATATGCAATGTTTGTGTAGGAAAGGCAAAGCGTATACCTATTTCCTCGGCCCATCTTATAACTTCTAAAAGGATCTCATGCCTTGCTGTTAACTCCTGGCTCCAATCAGGTACCTCAAAGAAAATATAGAATAGGACATTTAGCGAAGTCTCCCCCATCTGATGCAAGTGGATTTCGTAATAATCTTTTCGAGTTTGGGAATGCTGCTGAACAATCTTTTTTAAACCCTGGACAAAAGTATCTATCACTTCAGGAGGCGTATCATAAGTGATACCAAAATGCGTTCTGAATCGCCGAAAAACACGCAAACCGTGGTTATCAATCGTAAGATCAGACAAACGTCCATTGGGCACCGTCACCAGAGAATTACTAAAAGTTCTTATCCTAGTTGATCGGAAACCTACC
>JBPCUG010000010.1:0-3151 GCA_051011275.1 Cyclobacteriaceae bacterium
AGACTGGAAAAGTGCATGTATTGGCCGTACCCGCTAGTCAAATAGCCAAGCACATGGCCAAAGAGGCCAAGATACAGGGCAAAGAAACGAATGGAGTGTTAGTGGTTGATAAGCTGGAGGTGAATGATGATGGCCAGTGGAACGAAGTGGAAATCATGTACATGATGAAATAAACCATTCCTAATTTCATTTCTAACTTATAAAGGGATAGGCTTTCTATCCCTTTATCCTTCCTGTTATGCGCAGAAACTCCGCCAAACGCATTTATCTCATTTTCATAGTCGTAGTACTTGGCGCATGTAATACCTATGACCAAAAAAAAACAACTCTTCCTGCGATGCAGAAGGAATCCGGCATTTCCGATGGCAAAGATTCTCTCATCGATGACCATGATTATGAGGAAAATGATCCTTTGAGCATGAGTGGGACACTGATATGCGCCCATTGCTTTGCTTTGGATCAAGAAAACGTAGGCTTGGATCATCAATTACCTGAAAGTGGATTTATTCCAGCTTGCGCCAGTCGCTGTGCTGAACTGGGTTATCCAATAGCTGTTTTGGTGGATCCACCTATTGCAGGCAATGAAGTTTGGGTGATCCGAACATCCTCCCAATTGTTTACCGATTATATGGCCCAAAAAGCTGAAGTAGTGGGCACATTTGTTACCAATGGTATGATTGAGCCTCGTAGTATTCAGGTTCCTACTGAGCCCGGTCGTCGACAAATTATCCTTTAGTCGTCCTTATTCAACCAGGTTGATTTCCTGTAGAACAATCTCGGAACCATCATAGGTGAGAACTATAAGCACGGAATCCTGTGGTTTTAACTTTTGAATCATAGCGCTATCAGGAACTTTAAAGGGCATGGTCATGGCCTGCATAAAACCAGGTATTTCACCGTGATCAATGATGATTAATTTCTTATTTGAAGGGATACTAGTAATGACGCCAGCAGCTTGGTAAATCTGAATGTCAGCTGATGTTTCCGTAGGAGTAGCCACAGGCTGTGCTACTTCTTCTTGCTTTGTCTTTGAACAAGAAACGCAGCCAAATAGGGTAAATAATAGGCAAGAAATGACAAGAGATATCCTCATTTTATCTGGGGTTAAACAAGTAACATTTAGGCTTTTGGATGAATTCCCCAATGTAACGAAAATGTCATGATTATGACTAAACTCCAGTTTTATAGCGCAAGGCTAGGCGGGTTCGGCGTAAAATAATCAGACACCCCAAACTAAAACTTTGTCCAATTTGTTGCCATAGCTATAAAAGACCATTACAAGTGCACGCCGACTCCAAACATTGGTTTTTCGAGAACTTCAATTTGCTTAAACCGCTATCCCCTAATGAAAAAAAGGAGATAAGTTGCCGTTCATCTATGCAGCATCTCAGCAAAGGCCAAATCATCTATCTCCCTGAAGATGTGGAAGATACCATCTACTTTCTCAAAAAAGGAAAGGTTAAGATCTCCAAAAGTGCCCCTAATGGTAGAGAATTGATAATATATTTATTGCACCCGGGAGAGATATTTGGTGAATTGGCTTTGGCTGATCCAGGGAAAAGAGATGAGAAAGCGGAGGTTATGGACGATGCGATTATTTGTGGAATTTCGGTAACTGATTTGGAGCCTATTCTAGCCAAAAATCCAAAATTGAACCTTAGGATAACTAAACTTATTGGGTTACGGCTTAAGAAGATTGAGCACCGACTGGAATGCCTGTATTTTAAAAGTGGCAACCAGCGTATCAAGGATTTTATAATTGAACTAGCGGATAACTATGGCCGGGCAATTGGATTAGGTTTTGAAACCGAGGTTAAATTACATTTGACTCATTCGGATATTGCTAAACTTACAGCCACCTCCCGTCAGGCGGTAAGCACGGTACTCAGTAAGCTCGAAAAGGAAAATACCATTTCCTACAATCGAAGACGGATCTTGATAAAAGATGCCGAAGCATTGCGAGGCTAGTGATTCGCTATCTTTGTTAAAGTGAGGATCAAGTATATCAGAGCCAGGCTAGAAAGAAACACAAAGAATTTTTATAGGTCGTTCCTTCCCTTTTAAAAGCGTGGCTTTTATCTTTACATGTTCGTTTATAATTGATTTTACTGGCGCATATCCTGTTTGCCAGCTGCTATGACTTGGTTAAGATCATTTACCCTCACAGAATACATTTTTATCCTTCTGTTTCTGGTTTTCTACACCGTGTACTTGGTTAGGATCGTACTGGCAGCAAGGAAATTGAATAGCGGCTATGGAAAGGTATTAGTTAAAGTATTTTTACGGGGCATCTATTTCATCCTTTTTATGGTTGCCTGGCTTGGCCCTTCATTTGGTCAATCAAGTCAAGAAATAGAGGTAAAGGGGAAGGATATGTATATCGCGGTTGACCTTTCGGCCTCGATGAACGCTATCGATGTGCAGCCTACGCGACTGGCCAAGGTAAAATATGAATTGCGAAATATAATTAAAAGCTTTAACACTGATCGAATTGGTTTGATCATCTTTTCGTCCGAAGCTTTTGTACAAAGCCCTCTAACTTTTGACCAAAGCGCTCTGTTGCTGGCGGTAGACATATTAAATTCTGATTTAGTGCCCAACACCGGCACCGATTTTGGGCCTGCACTAAAACTAGCCTACGAAAAGTTGAGCAGTGAAGAATCGTTGGTGACCCAGCAGAAATCGAAAGTGATCATTCTGATTAGTGATGGCGAAGATTTCGGTGACAATACCAAAGATATTACCCAGGAAATAGAAAACAGCGGTATCAAGCTATTTACTTTAGGAGTAGGAAGTACTAATGGCAGTCAGATCAGAGTGGGAAACGGTTTCAAAAAGCAATCTGATGGCACTGACGTAATTACCAAGATCAACAGGGCTAGTTTGCATAATCTGGCCACCCAAACCAAAGGCTCATACTTTGAAATCAATGAAACTAGCAATGAAGTGGCCAAGCTGATCAACACTATTGATCAAATTGAAGGAGAGCGAACTGAGGCCCAAAAAGTAGATACCACGAATAATAAATACTATTATTTCCTATGGATTGCAGGGTTTTTGCTGTTAATCGATGTACTGATAAAATTGCGAGTGATTCAATTATAATCAGTAACTTTAAGATTAGAATTGGGAACTGAGATCATATGAAATA
>JBPCUG010000011.1:0-4437 GCA_051011275.1 Cyclobacteriaceae bacterium
GATTAGAGGTGCTATCCGCCTTTAGATATTCAGCTGAAGTATAATTGGTGAAGTCCAAATTATTGGGTCGTCGCGGTATACCATTGGTGATAAACAGGTCTTTGGCCCCATTATTATCCAGATCGGCAAAGAACACGCCCCAACTCCAATCTGTTGCCGCGACGCCGGCTAGCTGACCAATCTCACTAAATTGTACTTCAGTGTCTCCAAATAATTGGCCCACATTGAGTTGGAGCATATTACGGGCGTACTGGTAGTGGTAACCGAACTGAAGTTTGTATTGATAAATATCATAAGCATCCACTCCAGTAGATTGTTTGTAAATAGCCTCATCCTCAGGTTTCATGTCGAGCGACATAATATCCATCCAGCCATCATTATTAAAATCCGCGATATCGTTCCCCATGGAAAATGTACTCACATGTCCAGCTGAGCCTATAATATTCTCCTTGAAAGTACCATCCTGGTTATTATAATACAGGTAGTCATTTTCATGAAAGTCATTTGAAATGTAGATATCCGGCCAAGCATCATTGTTGACATCTCCAACACTAACCGCCAGTCCGTATCCCATACTTCCCCCATATATACCAGCTATTTCGCTTACATCGCGATATTTTCCAGCTACATTCTCATACAAACGGTCTCCGGCTAGACGATCGCGTTTGGATCTAAGTTCCGCCGTTTGATAGGATTCCGTAGTGTGTAAGGCCTGATTAAGCAAATACATATCCAGGTCTCCATCCCTATCGTAGTCGAAGAAGGTAGCATGCTGAGCATAGCTGTCTATGTCCAGTCCATAAGAGGCGGCATCTTCGGTAAAAGTGTTGTCCTGGTTATTTATATATAGTCGGTTCACACCCTTAAGCTGTTTGTATCCATGTACTTGACAAACATAAATATCTAACCATCCGTCCACGTTAAGGTCAACCAAAGTTACTCCCGTAGTCCAGTTAGTTTCTCCAGTGGGACCTCCAACTCCGGCCTCTTCGGTAATGTCCTTAAATTTCAGATTCCCTTTATTCAGGTACAGCCGATCGATACCCTGATTGGAGGTAAAAAACAAGTCTAGTAATCCATCATTGTTGATGTCGCCAGCGCCAACTCCTCCACCGTTATACATATAGATGTATTCTATGATGTTAAATTCCTCGGTTTCATTGATCTGATTGGAGAAAGTGATACCAGTTGATCGAGAAGAAAGAGACTTGAATAGTGTATCTGATTCCTTTTCACATCCCCATAAAAGGATTATAAAAACCAACACACAAAAAGCAGAGGTTAAGTTTGCTACTTTCAAATCTGATTCGTTAAACTTCCTATGGGGCACCCTTTATCTCATCATTCCAGTATTACATTACTCCGAACTCCCCGGCCCGTATGCAAATAACTGAAGTCGATCATTGTTACGAGCTACGGTAAGCACTGATCCGTATGTGGTATTCAAGAATACAAAATCTCTGATCTCACCTCCCAGCATCAGTCCGGAATGCTTAGGTGCTATTACCTCAAATCGACGATCTCCCAAGCCTTTGATGAGCGATCCGTAACTGGCATCATAACGACCAACCTCCGGTTTGACGCCGTACAGATTACCTCCTATCAGGATGTCCACCCTCCCATCCTTATCAAGATCATCTAACAAAATGGCATAGACTGGAGCAAGCTGCGCTTCACGAGGAAGAGGCTTGATTTCAAATCCGCCTTGGCCATCGCTCAAAAGGGCTACACTTTCTAACATATAGGCCTGATGAATTACGGAACCTGTTAATTCTTCTGGAGAGAATACATCTTCAATTCTTTGCTCTTTATAGGCTTCAAAGGTGTTGTATTTTTTCAACAGATGGGGCATTTGTTTCACAATGTCCTGACGTAATGCCATAGTGTAAGAACTGTCTCCATTAAATTGGCTTATGATCTGCTCAGCGGTTCCATTGTGATCAAAATCATTGATGTAACAGGATATCGGCTTGTCCCGGCTGGCTCTAAAACGGGAGTTTAAACCGTGATTTCCTACAACAAAATCAGGAAACCCATCGCCATTTAAATCAGAGGAGGCTATCCGGTTCCACCAACCTACCGTGTATTGGAAGGTGGGAATATGGGAGTGATGGAGCTGGCCATTTTTGTTTTCGAAAAAGGTGATTGGCATCCATTCTCCTACCACTATGAGATCCAGATCTTTGTCCTGATCGTAGTCGGCCCAAAGGGCATCGGTGACCATACCCAGATCTATCAAGTCCTTGGCCTTATCACTAGTTACATTCTTGAAGCCCCCGTTTCCATCATTTTCAAGCAAGTAACTAGTTTGGGGCACACCGTAGTTTCCATGGCGCAAACGAACCCCTACAAAGAGATCCTGATCCCCATCGCCATCGTAGTCGGAGGCATCAACAGTTGATGTGCTTTCCGGTTTTCCGTTGGGCAGTATTTGCTCAGACCTTATAAAATTGCCTTTGCCATCATTCAAATATAGTCGGTCCACCAGGGGGAAAGCGCTATTAGAGAATTCGTTGCCCCCGCTGGTGACATACAGGTCGGGATCACCGTCACCTTCCGCATCAAAGAAAAGGCAATCCAGGTCCTCGGAGCTTTTGTCCGTTTCGAAGAGCGGCATATTGGTTGCGTGAAAAGCTCCCTCAGCAGATTGAATAAAGAGTTCGCCAGGGCTATCTTTTGCGCCTCCTATAAATACATCCTCTCGACCATCTCCATTTACATCGGCCTTGGCCATCCGAGGTCCTTCGGTAGATTTCAAGTGGTACAATAGACGGTCTCGGTCAAAATCTACAAAGCTATTTTCTTTATGGTGGTAGTCCAAGAAATAGGTGCTGTCCATTTCACGAAATAGGGTCTTAGGATCTCCATTTAAAGTCAAAGAAACAGGGCTCTTTTCCATGAACTCATTTTCGTTTAATTCTATCGTCTGGTTGGCCTCAAGATCGGTCAAAAGGCTTACTCCTCCATAATACCATTCTACCAGCAAAGTGTCTATTTTTCTGAGTTCTCCCAAGCCAAAATGAAGCCGCGGATCTATGGATGATTGAAACCCCCGGCTAAGTGATTGCTCCAAATAGAAAAGCTTTCCTTCCGCTTTTACGGTAACCTTTGATCCGATGGCCAAGGTATTTTTTCCCTTCCCGGAAAGTACAACTTTAAGGTAGTTGTTTTCAGGTAGGCTTTGTACAGCCTGGTTTCTGCAAACAAACAAGGGCATGTTCACATTATTAACCACAAGATCAAGATCTCCATCGTTATCCAGGTCGCCATAAGCCGCTCCATTAGAATGAGAAGGTGTAGCTAGTCCCCATGTTTCAGTTTTGTTGGTAAAGGTCAGCCCAGGACCTCCAGCATAAGCATAGTTGGATATTTTATTTGAGGGCATAAGGTCAATCAAATGTTTATAGTCCACACCTTCTTTCTTGACTACCATTTTGGCCACCTCTTCACTAACCACATAGTCGGTGTAATCCCGATGGAGAATATCATTAGCTAGCCCATTGGAAATGAACAAATCCTTATAACCATCATTATCAAGATCGGTAATAAGTGAACTCCAACTCCAATCAGTGGCTTCTACCCCAGCCAGCCTACCCACCTCACTAAAAGTTATCACTCCACCCGGAGTTACTCCATTGTGCTGATGCAGCATATTTCGGGTGAACTGATGGTAATAGTCATTTTTTAAATTGTTTTGGTATTGATCCCAATTTTCGAAATTCATGGTGGTCTTGAACCGATCGTCTGGTTCCGGTAACATTTCAGTCACAAATACCTCCGGATAGCCGTCCCCGGAAATATCGGCAATATCCGACCCCATGGAGGCCAAACTAATCGAGCGCATTTGTTTTTCCAAACTTTCACTAAAGGTTTCATCACCGTTGTTCATGTAGATATAATCGCGCTCAAAAAAATCATTAGATATGTAAAGATCTGGCCAGCTGTCTTTGTCGAGATCGCTCACAGATATTCCCAAACCAAATCCTATCTCACTTCCGTGAATGCCCGCCTCAACACTAACATCGGTGAATTTGCCACTATCATTGCGCAATAATTTATCACCCCCTAATTCGTCACGGATATGACGCTCATTGGCGTTTAGGTCAAAGCTTCCAATGGCTCGATAAGAATTATTTAGTAGGTACACATCTAGGTCTTCGTCTTTGTCATAATCAAAGAAAGCAGCGTGAGTGGAGAAGCCTCGGTCGGCCAGGCCCATGACTTCAGCTTGTTCCGAAAATGTACCATCCCCATTATTGATGAAAAATTCATTCTGTTTATTGTCTCCTTTAATATCTCCTGAATTGCACACATAGATATCCAGCCAACCGTCCCCATTTATGTCTACCATGGAAACGCCAGTCGACCAGGCACGTGTTCCCCCTACCCTGGCTTGATCGGTGACGTCCTTAAACTTAAAATCACCCATGTTTAGGA
>JBPCUG010000012.1:0-9555 GCA_051011275.1 Cyclobacteriaceae bacterium
TCTGGCTCTGGATATGGTTACCATTCTTTCTTCCAAAGGCTGTCTCATGACTTCCAATACGCTGCGTTGGAATTCCGGGAGCTCATCAAGAAACAATACACCATTGTGAGCCAACGAGATCTCACCCGGTTGAGGTATGCCGCCCCCACCCACTAAAGCAGCATCACTAATTGTATGGTGTGGTGAACGGAATGGTCGTGTGGCGATTAACGCGGCGTTGGCATTGAGCCTGCCTGCAACAGAATGGATCTTAGTGGTCTCCAATGCCTCGACCAATGACAACGGCGGCAGTATGGAAGGCAACCTTTTGGCCAGCATAGTCTTTCCGGATCCGGGAGGTCCTATCATTATAGCATTGTGGCCTCCGGCTGCAGCAATCTCTAAAGCCCTCTTTATATTTTCCTGACCTTGTACATCACAGAAATCGGCTTCGTATTTATCCAGATTGAAGTAGAAGATATCCCTGGTGTCTGTTACTGTAGGAGGGATGTCAAGTTTACCTTCGAAAAAATCGATCGCCTGACTGATATGGTTTACACCGATCACTTCCAGGTTGTCCACAATGGCCGCCTCACCGGCATTTTCTTGTGGTAGTACAAAACCTTTGAATCTCTGTTTCCTGGCTTCAATAGCAATGGGTAGTACTCCTTTGATTGGCCTAAGGTGACCATCTAACGAAAGCTCTCCCATAATAAAGTATTCTTTGAATAGATCGGTTTCTAGTTGGCTGGAAGCCTTGAGGATGCCGAGCGCGATAGGTAAGTCATAAGCCGATCCTTCTTTCTTGATATCTGCCGGTGCGAGGTTTACCACCACATTTTGCCTGGGCATGCGATAGCCCAGATGCTTCAATGCAGACACGACCCGATGTTGACTTTCCTTGACTGCATTATCCGGTAGGCCCACCATAAAAAATTTTCTTCCTTGCCCAACATTTACTTCAATAGTAATACTACAAGCATCTACACCATGAACGGCACTGCCAAAGGTTTTGGCTACCATGGATGAAGGTGGGCATTGTCAAAGGGATGGCTAAAAACTATCGTCATCTAAGATCCCTCCCGGTTTTTTGCTATCCGCTTCCTTGATGCGATTGATATCAAATATTTTGGCTTTAGCGGTCTCCAATTCAATCAGGGTATCATTGATCTCTGATTTAAGGCTTTGGATGTAAAGGGACTGAATCGTCCAACCGGCCAGATAAAATCCTAACCCAAGGAGTATCCAGATATTTAAAAAGTCAAAAGAATCCTCCCAACCTAAGCGTCCAAAAATTGTGTCTTTAAAAAAATAGAAAAAGACGGAAAGCAAAAAGTAGCTGAAATACAACACATAAAAGATGGTTCTAAATCTAGTCATAGCTCAGTTCATTTAAACGGCCTGCATGGAATTCAATTTCTTATACAGACCTTCTTGTTCAAGTAATTCTTGGTGTGTCCCTCTTTCAATAACCTGTCCCTCCTGAAGCACTACGATCTCATCGGCATGTTGGATGGTACTAAGCCGGTGTGCAATCACCACTGAGGTGCGGTGCTCCATCAACTTGGTCAAAGCCTCCTGCACCAATCGTTCCGACTCCGAATCCAGTGCTGATGTGGCTTCATCAAGTACTAATATAGGTGGATTTTTCAAAACTGCCCTTGCAATGCTTAACCTTTGTCGTTGTCCGCCACTAAGTTTGCTTCCGCGTTCTCCTATCGGTGTTTGATAGCCCTGCTCCAATTCTTGGATAAAATCATGGGCATTAGCTATTTTAGCTGCTTTGATCACCTCTTCTTCCGACACTGCTTGCATGCCAAAGGCAATGTTGTTGAATACAGTATCATTGAAAAGAATGGACTCTTGTGTCACTACTCCCATCAACGCTCGGACCGATTCTCTTTGATACTCCTTCAGAGAAACGCCGTCAATAGTTACTTTCCCTTCTGTGGGATCATAAAACCGAGGGATCAGATCTGCCAATGTAGACTTGCCACCACCTGAGGGCCCAACCAGGGCTATTGTTTTACCCTTTTTAATTTCCAGGTTCACGTTTTTGAGGATCATCTGTTCCTCATAAGCAAAAGACACATTTTCAAAGCGTACGTTTTCATCAAACTGCTTGATCTGTTTAGCCAGGGGCTGATCCTTAATATCGGGTTGTATATCAATTACTGAAAAAATGCGATCCCCGGAAGCCACCCCTCTTTGGATACTGCTAAAGGCATTGGAAATGGATTTTGCTGGTGGTAGTATTTGTGAAAAGACAGCAATGTAAGTAAAGAATTGGGTAGGGGACAATTCAGAACCCGGACTTAACACAATCTGCCCGCCGTAGTAAACGATACCGGCAACTACGGTAACGCCAAGAAACTGTGATAGCGGAGAGGCTAGCTCATTTTTACGTGCTAGAGATACGTTGATACTTGCGTAGCGATAAGCTTCCTTATCAAACTTCTCGTCGATATATGATTTGGCGTTGAATGCTTTGATAACCCTAATACCTGACAACGCCTCATCTAAAATACTAACTAGGTTTCCAAGCGACTGCTGGCTGGCAATAGCAGTACGCTTCAGTCGCTTAATGATCTCTGAAATGAAAAACCCGGTGATAGGAAGTATCAGCAGGGTAAAGAAGGTAAGCTTTGGAGACATCACAAAAAGAGCAGTAAAATAGGCGATTAAAGTGGCTGGCTCCTTAATAATCACTTTAAGGGAATAAACGATCGAATTTTCAATTTCCTGTACATCATTAGTGATGCGGGAGATAAGATCGCCTTTTCGTTTGGTAGTGAAATACCCCAGATGTAGAGCGCTTACCTTTTGAAAAATGCTCATCCGCAAAAGTCTGATCACTTTGGCACGCACTTTGGCCAGGATCATTGAAGATAGATAAACAAAGAGGTTGGATAAGAAAACAGAAATAACAATTACTATACAGATAAAAAGCAGCGCTTTCGTAGTATCAACACCATCCGTGTAGTAGACCAAATAATAATTGAATAGATCTCTTAAGTAGTCAAAGCTCCATTGCAGGGATGGTTTGATAGACATAGCAGCAATTTCACTGGCAGTCTTCTGCTTAAATAACACATCCAGAAGAGGCTTTAACAACAGAAAGTTGAAAAGACCAAATATTACTCCCAGCAGTGTGAAAACGATATACTGTGGAAGGAATTGGCCATAAGGCCGGGCAAAAGATAAAATTCTTAAAAAGGTCTTCATCCCAATGAACTGGCTATGAACTTATTAGGTTCCAATACTAGTGCGCAAGATTACCATTTAAAATTACAATTTTTAAAATAGTTTGCGACAAACATTTGTTCAGGTCTGGGAGCGTTTTTAAAATTCATGTTGCCTTTGACCAATATTAAATCGCAAAGCCATTGAAGTCACGTTGGTCTTTCGATCCTCTTGCCCAGCAATGGCCAACTTGCGATAGATCTGCTTAAAGTCAATAAACAGATTGTGTTTCAGGTGATAGCTGGCAGTGAAACTGCCATAAAAAAGATCATTAGCTATTCCTTGACCGATCTCGTTATTATACTCTTGCTCATGTGTCAGATAGTTGAGTTGGATGTTCCCACCCCAATTGGTGCTATCGGCATCACTACCATAGTTGGAGGAAATGATCTTTCCAATTAAGGAAAGCCGCGGCGTTGGCTGATACTTTGCCACCACTAAAAATTCCTTAAAGTTGGCACCTAAGGGGTGGGCTAGCGGTTGACGATAGTGAGAATAATTGGTAAATGTTGTTTTGTGAGCGTAGGTATAGGGTCTGGCGAAATTTGTTTCTAGGTGGAGATCAAAATTCTTGATACCGACAACATCTATATACTTAAGACCTAACTGCCAGGCAAATTTATTGGCCCACCAGCCATCCCCGGCTTTCACCTCATCCAATAGAAACTCGTCGAACATCAATTGTCCATACAGCGAGAAATGGTTGAGAAAATACCAAGTAAAATCCGCGCCTAGTATTGCATTGTCTTGACTACCCCCTGACTGCTCAATAGTACGATAGAAAACGATCGGGTTAAGATAGTCCAGCTCAAAGGCAGTGCCGCCATTGCTGGTGTTGTCTTGTCCGAAGATTATGGCTTCGTAAACTCCAAGATTGAATTGATCCGTAATGTTAATTCCCAATCGATGTAGTGCCAAATACTTTTTAGGGTAATCAATATCGCCAAAAGAACCGCCGATATTTCCTGGAGCGTCGGCCCTCATTTCGGTAAACAAATTAGTATAGTTGATCCTCCAGATCTTGGTATTGATTTTTAGGAAGAGGTAGCTGTTGGAGAAATCAGAAAGCAGCAAAGACCGGTATCCGGGACCAATAAAGTTTTTATCGTGCCCAAATTGAAAATCAATAAACTTAGCTGCATTCCAGGTGATATATCCTCTGGCGCTTAAAAAATCTACCCCATTGGTTTTGAAAGACTTCCAGAAACCTTGCCCCGGTACCACGAATCTATCATCGGACATCCAATCCCTCACATAAGTAGGGAATCTCATTTGGTTGTCAGCAAAATAGGTGTAGAACCCTACTTTTCTATTGATCATACCCCGAAGCTCTAGACCTCTGGTATTAATATATAGGCCGTCTTCCCCACTTTCTGCACCTAATCCGAAATGAAAAACCGGATTGACGTGAAGGTCAAAATGTTCTGTATCTACATGGTAGAGGTCTGACTGCTTTTCGTAAAAGAAGTTAAATAGCTTTTTGCTGCTATTGTTTTTATCCCTTTCAGACCACTCCCAATTGTCATTAGCCAAATATTGTAAATTGAAATTGTCAGACTTTGATAGATCATAATCTAAAAATAGACTATCGGTAAGAGCGGCTACAGCCTTTCTGAAATATGGCTTTACTCCTTGTGCGTGACCGGCAGCAAACTTGCCACTGCGTATTTCATATCTGTCTACCACATCGTAGTAGTCTTTATTGTAAGGCACATAAGTGCTCTGTCCAAAAAGCGTAGTAGAATTAAATATGAGCAGGAGAGATGAAAGTATGGCTAATCTCATTCCAAAGAGAGCTTTAACGGCGCAAGTTAGTTAATTTTGACATATAATGACTTTGTTAAAATGACAAAAGAGCAGCTTTTTAAGCTAAAATTACTTTGTAGTCAGGGTTTAGTTGGTTACTTTTGTGCCTCATTTTAGAAACAGACAATTTAACAATTGAGACCATGAAAAAAGGAATTCATCCTGAATACAAGCCAGTGGTTTTTTTGGACATCCAAAGTGATTATAAATTCCTCACCAGATCTACCCTCTCTTCAAAGGAAACCATCGAATGGGAAGATGGCAATACTTATCCATTGATAAAGGTGGAGATTAGTTCTGCCTCACACCCTTTCTATACCGGCAAGAGCATCTTTGTAGATACTGCTGGTAGGGTTGAGAAGTTTAATCGCCGTTATAAAAAGAAATAGCAAAAAAAGAACTGAACAAAAAAGTCTCCCGGATACCATATCCGGGAGACTTTTTTACTTTTGTACCAAATGAATATCATATTTTTTGATCATCCCCAGTTGCGTAAGTCATTGCTGCCACTTACCTATACTCGACCGGTTGCAGGTTTACGTGTTGGGATATTTACAATAGCCGAAAAGTGGGAACAGATTTATGAGCAGTCCGCCGGGTATATTACACAACCCCATTTAACGGAAAGCTACCCAGGAAACCCTGGTGATAGTAACTTGTTGATCAATGGAGCGGCTTGCCCAAGTAGTGAATTAATACAGGTAATAGATGCATTGGAAATGGACTGCGCCTTAATGCAAGATGGTTTGCTACTGGCGTTGAGGACCAACAGGGCTGGCCATGCCCTCTTTGCTGAAAATGGGGATTTCGAGGCCAAGGATATAGTAGAATACTATGGCGATGCTCATATCATACGTTATCCTTGGGATATTTTTAAATACAACGCGGCAGAAATCGTTGAAGATTTCGAGTTGGTTACCAAAGGAAGAATATCCTCAGGGATTCAAGACAAGCATACAATTATATACAACGAGGAGCAAGTATTCGTTGAGTCTGGAGTGGTAGTCAGAGCAGCAGTGATCAATGCTGAAGAAGGGCCGGTTTATATTGGCCAGAATGCACACATACACGAGGGAGCAAAGATAAAGGGCCCATTTGCCCTTTGCGAAGGGTCGTTTGTCAATATGGATGGAAAAATAAGAGGTGGCACTACAATCGGACCCTATTGCAAAGTAGGTGGCGAAATAAATAATGCTGTTATCTTTGGTAATAGCAATAAAGGCCACGAAGGATTTTTAGGAAACGCTGTAGTTGGCGAATGGTGTAACTTTGGCGCTGATACAAATAATTCCAACCTTAAGAACAACTATGGGGATGTCAAACTATGGAGCTATGAACAGGAAGGCTTTGTGTCAACAGGCCTCCAGTTTTGCGGCCTCATAATGGGTGACCACAGCAAATGCGGTATTAATACTATGTTCAATACAGGGACTGTGGTGGGTGTTAGCGCTAATATTTTCGGAGCAGACTATCAACCCAATTTTATTCCCTCTTTTTCATGGGGCGGAGTAGGAGGAGCACAGACCTTTCAACTGGAAAAGGCAATTGAAGTAGCGCAGCGAGTTATAGATCGGCGCGGTGAGACTTTTGATGCGGTTCAAAAAAGTATTTTGGAACACGTGTTTCATGCTACAGCTCCATATAGAACCTGGGAAACGACTAATAAATAATGCGGTTTGCTGATATACCAGGACTCACTGAAGTAAAAAGCTGTTTAGTACAAGCGGTAAACCAAAGCCATATGGCCCATGCCCAGCTAATGCTGGGGCCTGAGGGTTCTGCTAGTCTATGCTTGGCTCTAGCCCTGGCCACGTTTGTCAATTGTACAAATCCTCAGGAAAATGACAGCTGTGGCACCTGCCCTTCTTGCCAGAAAAACGATAAATTCATACACCCCGATGTGCATTTTATTTTTCCGGTAAGCAGCACGACCAAAGTTTCAGGAAAAGATGTAATGAGTGCAACTTTTATGAAGGAGTGGCGTGAGTTTTTGGCTGAAAACCCCTATGGCACCTTGCAGGATTGGGCCAAGGTATATGGGGGTGAGAATAAGCAAGTCAACATTTCCAAAGCGGAAAGCAAGCATATTATTCAAGCCTTGTCATTAAAGTCGTTCGAGGGTGCTTATAAGATCATGTTGATCTGGTTGCCGGAGCATATGCATCCATCAGCTGCAAACGGGATCTTGAAAATTCTTGAGGAACCGGCAGAGCGCACATTGTTTCTGCTGGTATCCAACGATGCTGAAAAGCTACTGACTACTATCTTATCGCGCACACAAAGGCTGCAGGTACCGGGATTTGCCAGCTCCGATATTGAAAGTATGCTGATTGAGAAATTTCAGTTGGAGCAACCGAGGGCTAAACATATTGCCAACTTAAGCGGAGGCAATTTAAATCTGGCCTTTCGGCTGGTTTCCGAAGCAGATGATGATACACATCAATTATTTAGTGATTGGATGCGTTCATGCTATACCAAGGACTATGGACAGTTGGTGGCTTGGGCTGATAGGTTTCACCAGGGCAACAAGTTATGGCAAAAGACATTTTTACAATACGGTCTGACTTTGTTAAGAGAGACCTTAATAAGCCATTATGGTAGTAGCAGCCTAAGTAAGCTACCCTCTGAGGCAGACTTTATAAAGAACTTCAGTCAGGTGGTCACCCCTTCAAAACTGGAAGGAGTCGCGGATCAACTTAACCAGGCCTTTTACCATTTAGAACGCAACGCCAGTCCAAAAATCCTTTTTATGGATTTGTCTCTCCAAGTATCCAGCTTAATCAAAGATCAATGAAAATCAGGATAGGGACCAGAGGAAGTAAGTTGGCGCTATGGCAAGCACATTGGGTGGCTGGCCGGTTAAAGAATAACGGCTTTGTCCCGGAGATAATTACAATAAGCACTAAGGGAGACCAGATGCTGGAAGTTTCTATGTCAAAGATTGGTAGCAAAGGGGTCTTTACGCAGGAATTGGAAGATGAGTTATTAGCGGGAAGTATTGATCTCGCTGTTCATAGTGCCAAGGACTTGCCTTCGGAGCTGCCTATGGAATTTGAACTGGTAGCGTTTAGCCAAAGAGAATACCCAGGGGACGTCCTGGTTGCAAGGGGAGACCTGAATTTGAACGAACCTAGGGTTTTGGGAACCTCATCAACCAGAAGAATAGCCATGATCAAGCATTATTATCCCGCTGTGGAGGTGGTCCCAATACGCGGCAATGTGCCTACCAGGATCCAAAAGATGCAAGATGGGGCCTGTGATGGTCTATTACTGGCTTATGCTGGAGTGCATCGCTTGAACTTTGACCATCTCATCCGTGAGAAGCTTTTACTGGATCGGTTTGTTCCAGCGGTTGGTCAGGGAAGCATTGCCGTTGAAATATCATCCGATTTAGAGACAGCCACCAAAGAGGGTATCAGGAGATCAATAAATCACCCGGAAACGGAATCTTGTGTCCTGGCAGAACGGGGATTTTTAAAAGTACTCCAAGGCGGATGCAGTATTCCTGCATTTAGTCTATGTCAGAGCGAAGATAACCTGCTGACCATTATTGGAGGGATCATTAGTTTAGATGGGACAAAAATGATTAGGGAAACGTTTGAAGATCAAAAGGAAAATGCTGTGCTTTTAGGCGAAAACTTAGCCCGATCCGTTCTTAGCAATGGAGGAGCAGCACTATTGGAAGAAATAAAAGAGCAATTATAGATTTGAAAATAAATTTTAAGCTATGCAGAATGCCAATTTTTATGCGGTAGTGTTAGTTTTTATTTCGCTAACCGCGTGCGCACAGAAAAGTGACCATCTTGTTACTATCCATACAGAATTTGGTGAGATGAAAGTGATCCTATTTGATGATACTCCATTGCACAAGGAGAATTTTTTGAAACTCGCCAAGTCTGGTCGGTATGATAGTACTATATTCCATCGCGTCATGAAGGAATTCATGATACAGGGAGGAGATGTCAATGCAAAAGAAGGCTCATCACCTGCCAAAGAAGATATGATTTCGGCTGAGTTCGATGCCGGCTATATACACCGAAAGGGTGCAGTGGCCGCAGCTCGGCAACCCGATAATGTGAATCCTGAAAAAAAATCCAGCGAAAATCAATTTTATATTGTTCAAGGTAAAGTCTATACCGAGGATGAACTCACTTTGGATGAAATGAAATTGAATCAGTACTTCGGTCAGCTTTTGAACAAACCTGATCACGCTGCTCTCAGGGATGAGATCATGGAGTTACAAAAGGCTCGAGATATGGCAGGTTTAGATGCCAAAGTAAAGGCCTGTAAGGAATTAATTGAAAAGGAGTTTAATGTTTCCTTAACCAAAGAAATGGCAGCAGATCAAATAGCAGCTTATACCACGGAAGGTGGCGCTCCACATTTGGACGGGGAATATACGGTATTTGGCCAGGTGATCTCCGGTATGGAGGTGATAGATGCTATTGCTGACCAAGAGACCGGTTTTGCAAACAAGCCAAAGAAAGACATACCAATGACCATTGTGGTTGAGGAGATGAAAAAGAA
>JBPCUG010000013.1:0-2853 GCA_051011275.1 Cyclobacteriaceae bacterium
TGATGATTCAGTCTTTAATTCACTGCTAGCCGGAGCAACCGGTTATTTGGTCAAAGATACGCCACCCTCGGAGCTGCTCGACTCTATTAAGGAGGTATATGAAGGTGGCTCACCCATGAGTACCCATATCGCCCGTAGGATCGTAACCTCCTTCAAAGTCAGTACTCACTCACCTTTGACAGGGCGGGAAACTGAGATCTTGCAAAAACTTTGTGATGGCCAAAATTATAAGATTATTGCTGAAGCTTTATTTGTCAGCGGTCACACTGTGCGGGCGCACATCAAGAATATATACGAAAAGCTGCATGTTCACTCCAGAGCGGAAGCGGTGAAAAAAGCTCTCAAGGACCGCTTGATCTAATTCATTTGATAAATCAATTGTCCTCATATGGGCATAGTGTCATGTATTTGCAACTCCCAGATTTACCCATATTCTAAACTTAAAAAGTGCCGTTCTATCAACTGAGCGTGATCCGAGATTTCAAAATTCGATATTCTATATTCAAAATTCGTCATTCAAGCAACATTTATTAGATTAAGCGCCAAACCCACTAGAACATGGAGATCCTTGTCACCGGAGCTACCGGTACAATTGGCAGTCACTTGGTAAAACTATTGCAAGCCTTCGGCGCTTCTTTCAAGGCTATGGTGCGAAGCAAGGAAAATGCCCAGCTTTTTGAATCACATGGCTTCAAAACCGTAATGGGTGATTTCAATGATCCCGATTCACTGGACAAAGCTTTTGCCGGCATTGATAATTTGTTCTTGCTGACGTCGCCTTCACCCAACCAAGTGGCTGAACAGAGCAATGCCTTAGTAGCTGCACAAAAAGGGGGAATCCAAAAAATTGTAAAGGTATCAGCAATTGGTACGAAATTGGATTCCGCTGTTAAACTGTTCCACTGGCATGCAGAAACAGAAGAACAGATACGGACCTCAGGTATCAATCATACTTTTTTGCATCCGCAGAGTTTTATGCAAAATTTCTTTCAATACATTCCCAGCATCCAGGGACAAAATGCTATTTACGCTCCAATGAAAGAGAGCAGAATCCCCATGATCGATGCTCGGGACATTGGAATGGTTGCAGCCAAAATATTATCAGAGGATGGACATGAAGGTAAGACCTATACCTTAACCGGCCCCGAACCTATCTCATATCAGCAAATAGCCGAGTTATTTACCGAACAACTAGGTCGACCCATAGAGTATGTTGATATTCCGATGGAAGCTGCAGAAAAAGCCATGCTGGACATGGGCATGCCCAATTGGTTGGTAAGTGATCTGATTGCGCTCAACCAAGGTTCAGTAAATCAAGGTACTGTGGAGGCCAATCAAGCGGTTAAGCAGATCACCGGAATTGAGGCTACTTCTTTTTCCCAGTTTCTGCAGGACCACTTGGAGATATTTAAAGGTCAGTAGCATAGGTATTTTAAATCCCAAGCTCCAAACTTCAAATCCCAAGCACCGAATCCCAAACCTGCAACCAGTAAGCTGTAACTCGCAACCCGAAACGCGTAACCAGAAACACGGTCCACTATGCAATCCAGCAAATAATTAACCCTCAAAAAAGCTTTCCTGAAAATCCGGCACAATTTTGGTGGTTTACACTGGTCAAACTAGTTAACCACTAAAAAGACCGATATGAACAGCTATGTGAAAACCCTAATAGGGCTGGTGATGGTTATAGTCACGTTACCATCTTTGGCTCAGACGAAGGCAGAGAGAAAAGCAAACCGCCAGCTTGAGCGGGCCAATAAAAAGCAAGAGCGCTTGCTGGCGTTGGAAGAAAACCATGAATATTTTCTCGATCTGGTTCAAAATCAAACATTTACAATTGAAGCCAATGAATTGGTTGATCGCTATGGCCGCCGGCTACCGGTGAGCAGCAATATTAATTTTGTTGCTTTCGAAGGTGAGGACGCTGTGGTGCAATATGGATTCAATCACCTGATTGGTTTCAATGGACTGGGAGGAAACACATTCGACGGAAGAATCAGATCCTATAAAGTAAGAGAAGGCAAGAAGAAGGGAGTTATTTCAGTTACCGGCCAATTTGTTTCCAATGGCCTATTGGGCGCTTCCACTTTGAATATGAACATATTTGCCGACGGGAGGGCCAGGGCAACTATTATTACAGCCTTCGGATCCCGGCTTACCTTTTCCGGTTACATCAATGACCTGGAAACCTCCAGGGTGTATAAGGGCCTACCCCGGATCTAGCCAGGTTTGATAAGCGCTGATCAAATGATCGGCGCTTTGTTTTTGCTAAAGTTTATTGCCTTTTCCGGAGACGGCCGCTACATTGAAAAATCCTACCACATCATTTTTCTTGGTGGCGTCTTGATTGAATAAGTTGGTGTTCACATTGGAAATAGGAGTGGCGAAGAGCTCTGCAAAACCTCCTTGCCGATCGGTTTGCAAGGTCACTTCATTAAGGTAAGTAAACGCCTGCCGATTGATAGAGTGAATTTCAACATAGATAGAATCTCCCAATTCATAGGGCGGTAATATCTCGTCGTTCTCATCTTCATCTATTGGATTAACTCCTGCTCTAATTGGCTGTATGAAAATGGTGCCATCAAAATTACCTCCTTCACTGAAGCCAGCATCATAGGCGATATTAATCTCTATAGGTTTGTTGAGCAAGAGGCCATTCTTGTAAGTTTTGATCCAGTAGGTATCGCCCGCTCCCGCTGGGTCTCTGGCCCAGAATTCTGCCAAGTAAGAATCTTCCGGAAAGAAAAGATCATCGGGTTCGAATCGGAAAAAGACGCTATCAAGCTCCGGCACGCGCTTCAATTGGGAAAAAGCCCGGTAGGTTTGTTCATTAGTAACTACTTCCAGTTGATA
>JBPCUG010000014.1:0-2543 GCA_051011275.1 Cyclobacteriaceae bacterium
GGTTAGTGTTGCTGGTTGCGCTGCGAGTTACTGGTTTTTGCCAACTGCCAACTGACGCATGAGTTGCTGGTTGCGAGTTACAGGTTGAGAATTGCACAAAAGGCATAGAATGCGAACTATCCAATCATTGTCATTATGATCGCCGCCTTTGGAAGCAATATCTACACCTCAGGTTCTATATCGTAATCAAGTAATCGGAAAACAGTCTTAGCGTATTTACGGCCATACTGATCCTTTATTCTTTCATATAATTGGTGAAAAATGTATTCCTGTTGATTGTAGTAGATCAGCTCACCTTGTACCTCATTTGAAATTCCGTAAAGCCATTGTTTCTCTTGGTTGGTAAGATCCTCTTCACTGACAGGAATGATAATTTCGTCTACCTTCACCAAGGATTCGAGAGAAACATTTGGAACGGCCAGTAGGCCATTTTTACTGGTTACATATTGCGTATTTTGGGTAAAGGTATAAAGAGACTTGGGAAAGCTACGATTATAGGTATCGATGATAGCGGCCACTTGTAACTCCTCAAAATTTTCAGGAAGGTATATGGCTAGTTTCTTATTACTTCTAAAGCCTGTCTTACCTACAATATTCATTACATCTCCAAAACCCATTCCTTTATCCGATGTGATCAAACGGATACTGTCAGATGGATAGGATATACGTTTTAAGATCTTGTCAGTATTTTTCGCGGAAGAGATGACGTTCATCGTCATTAAGGAACCTTCAACTGCAGCTGCCACCCCGGAGGTGCTTAACAACTTACCACTTTCTACAAATCTACTTCCCTTTACCCATCTCAAATTGGGGTATTCCTTTTGCTGTTTATTGATGCTGGAATGATGCGAGGTAATATATGCCTCTTCAAAAAGTTTTGATTCGGCAATCACTCGTGATCCCTCACATACTGATAGTACCATCATGCTATCTGACTGATAATTTCTGATCAAATCGTGCAACCGCTGGTCCTGGTATTGAAGCATATTCGGTACAATCACCAAATCAGGCTGTAGGCCGGTTTTGACAAACTCCTCAAATGAAAAATGAGGGAAGATACTTATTCCCTTCCACAAGGGAATTGAAGATTTCTCCGGTGAAATGATGAATACGTTTAACTGCTCATCATAGGACATAATATTAAATGGTGCCAGCAAGTCGAAAATTTCTGTGCCTTCATTATGGGCTACGATCACTACCGTCTTCTTATCCGGATGTAATTCAACCATAGATGTTGGTCCGAAGCTGCTTTCTGGAAGACTTGAGTCAAGAAAAGTTGCGATCGGTTTGCATGAATTTAAAGCAATAATTGCTACTAAAATTCCCAATAGTAAGATCAAAGTTTTCATTTCTTCTTTCGTTTTAGTTTGCGAGTTATGCCGCATTCGGCGTCTTTATTCAAACCAACGAAAAATAAGTTGCTTAGACGCCCGGGAATGTCCTTCTGCACAAAAGCGTGAAGAATTCGGACTTTTTAGACTGGAGTTCGGACGTTCTCAAAAGGATGAAACTTCCTTTTTGTACTCTCGAGGAGTTTTTCCAGCCATCTTTTTAAAGATAGCATTGAAAGTGGATTTGGAATTAAAGCCACACTCATAGGCAATGCCTTCAAGTGTATAGTGCAGGTACTTAGCGTCTCTGATCTTCGCTTTCACTTCGTTGACCCGATACTCATTGATAAAGTCATGAAAAGACTTTCCCAGGTGTTTGTTCAATATGTGAGACAGTGTATTGGGAGTGATCTTAAGATGCTGTGCCAAAGCCAGTCTGGTCAATTCAGGTTTTAAAAAAAGTTGATCCTTATCCATGGAGAGCCTGATAGCCTCAAGATAAGGGTTAAGCCTATCGGGTTGAACCCTCTTATTTGCTGGTCCAGGCGGATCTTCTGCAACTTGGACAAGGTCAGGTTGATTGTATACAGACAAGCTGATCCAATAAACGAATATACAGGCCAGCAGCCAGTAGATAAACATGTAATTGTTTAATATTAAACCAGGCACGAGCAAAGAGACTACTACATAGGCAGTCATCAGGGCCAGCAACAGAAAAACAAAAAGGATCAACTTTCTCAGCCATGCAGTGGTTTCATGTGATATCGCCGACAGGTTATTTTTCATTCGCTGTTTGTATTTGGCGATCAATCCGAAGGTCAGAATGAGATAAACGATGGCATGCAACTGTGCTAGGAAGCCTAGGATGTAAATGTCATAAAGACTGAAGAGACTTGAGACTGGGGATATGCCTGCCAATAGCAAGACGAAATTTATTATGATGGCTGCCATCTGGGGAGCATAGTGAAGCAAGATCTGCTTGAGGGAATGAACACTTCCTACAGAATGGCTGACATACAAATAAACAGATGGCCCGACGAGAAAGAACAATTTTAGTGGCAATAAGCTCAACCGCGGATACTGATAAAAAGTCCTGAACTCCAATAGCAGGTAATAGCAACACCCGCTCACTATGCTGAGTATCAGTAAAGCCAGATACTTGTTGGCTTTATTTTTCCGTCCTTTTTTAGAAAGTAAGAGTAGAAAAAATAT
>JBPCUG010000015.1:0-5408 GCA_051011275.1 Cyclobacteriaceae bacterium
AACGCTTCGGATGAATGGCTGGTCTATGACGCTACGGTTTATCGTCTGAGGGAACTGACGCTAGGTTATACCCTTCCCAGTTCGCTACTGGAAACTTTGCCTTTTGGCAATATTACAGTTTCCCTTACCGGTCGCAACTTATGGTACTGGGCACCTAACTTTCCGGAGGATACCAACTTCGATCCAGAGACCAATCAGTTTGGAGGCCAACGGAATAACCAAGGTATCGAGTACAGTACGACGCCTTCAGCCAGAAGGTTTGCCGTCAACCTTAGAGTATCATTCTAGAATAAAAATTTGAAATAAAATGAAAAAGACATTCATATATAAATGGTTTGCTACTCTCTTTGTGCTCTTTTTAGTAGCCGGTTGTGAGAGTGATTTTCTTGACATAAATGATGATCCAAACAATCCTACTTCAGCCCCAGTAAGTCAGTTGCTGGCTTCAGCCCAGGTTGATATCGCGGGGGCACTAGGAAATAGTATAGGGGGATTGTCAGCCATACCTCAGGCTTATACACAACAAGTGTTCCAGAGGGGGATTACAGAGCAAGATTACGGAGTAAGAGGAACAGATTTCGAGGTGATCACACCTTGGAATATTCTTTACACCAGAGGTTTGATGGATTTGGAGGAGTTGATTACTCTGGCTACAGAGCAAGAAGCTTTGCAATACGTAGGAGTGGCCCAGATACTTAAGGCATATAGTTTCAGCCTTTTGGTAGATATGTATGGCGACGTGCCGTTTACAGAGGCATTTCAGGGTACGGTGAACCCCAGCCCAACCTATGATCTAGGAGAAAATGTATATCCCCAATTATTTACTTTGTTGGATGAGGGCATAAACAATTTGGCAGCTTCCTCTTCTGCAGTAGTGGGAGTAGACGACTTGTTCTATGGTGGAGACCTGAACCTTTGGAGGAAATTTGCCAAAACCCTGAAACTGAAAATGTACAATCAAGTGCGATTGGTACAGGACGTTTCTGCCGATGTAGGTGCGCTGATTGCCGATGATGATATGCTATCAAGTCAATCAGAAGACTTTGAGTTCCAATATGGTACCTCTACCGCACCGGAAAACAGAAACCCGGCATATGTGCAGGAGTACACGCCAGGGGCCGCGCAATTTTATATCAACCCATTTTTCTACGAGACCATGGCGGTGTTAAATACGTTCGGTCATAGAAATTATGGAGATGAGATCGGGTTAGTAGATCCTAGGATACCATACTACTTTTACAACCAACTGGCTCCAGGTCAGAATGCCGAGAATCCTTGTTCCTATTGCGATCTAGATGTGAATGGTGTCCAAAAAGTTCCGGAACTAGCTGGCACTGGATTCCTCTCCATCTACATGTTCTCTTTTAACATAGATCCCAACGAAGGTTTTTCTCAAAGCTCCTCCCAAACTGTGCCTGGCATTTATCCAGTTGGCGGCAGATACGATGATGGGCAGGGTGGGATTGCCAACTTCAATGGTGATGGCACCACCCCGCAAAGGCTGCTTACCTATTTCGCAAGAAAGTATATTGAAGCGGAGCTTTATCATACTGGTGTAACCACAGGAGATGCTCGGGCCGCATTTGAAGAAGCGATGAGAGCTTCGTTTGCCAAGGTCGATCAAGTCGCTTCGGCGGCTTCGAGCCAAACGGTACCCGCTCTCGACACCGATGCAGTAGATGCATACGTCGATGCGGTGCTAACTTCATACGATGCAGCTGATGCTGATGGCAAGTTAGAGCACATTATCACCCAAAAATGGATTGCTAGTTTTGGTTGGGGATGTGACGTATATAGTGACTTTAGGCGTACGGGTTTTCCGATCCTTCACGATGGAAATACGGACAATCTTAGCATCACCAATCGCACGCGAGAGTTTCCTTTTGCTTTGCCTTGGGTGGATCAAAATTTGCAGATCAATGCAAATGCACCGGCGCAAAAGCAGATCGGTACTGCCGAGGCTAGAGTATTCTGGGACCCAAGTTAATTGTGACAACCATAAATAAGAAATGATGAAATTGATAAAATATATATTACCAACTGTTGCACTCCTGATTGTACTGGCCGCTTGCGAAGACGAACCAAGGTTTGAGCTTGCCGACACAGACAAATCACTGAACATGCGCCTGGTGAGTTCTCAAACATCTTTTGACGCGACGAACCCCAATGACATGGCAACAATTAGGTTTTTCAGTGAGAACAATGAAAATGGGGACCTTTCCAATATAAGCAAGGTGGATTTGTACGTTGAGCATTTTGTGCTATTGGACAATACCACTTCACCTAGAGTGTTGTTCACCTCAATAGATGGAGCCAGTGTAACTAATGATGGGTCCTTATCACTAGATGTACCACTTACTGAAATAGCATCCAAGTTAGGCATAGATGTAACTGATATTTCCGGTGGTGATATTATAACCTTCTATAATATTACAACCTTGGCTGACGGAAGAGTATATCCGGATACCGTTTTAAGGGGGACCGATTTTGAAACAGTTAATACTACGCCAAACGTTTTGAATAGTGCTCCTACCACTAGTTTTACCGCTACCGTTGCCTATCCTATTGTTTGTCCATTGGAAGAAGGATTTGCCACCGGGCAGTATCTGTTAGAGCAGTTGGTCCCTTTGGATCCACCCTATTTCGGTCTGACACAGGTTTGGGCTCCGGAGGTTGTTGCTGTTACGGCTATAGATAACACCACTAGAACTTTCACTGCCGTAAACTACCTTGGTGGATTTAATTCGCCTTTTACCATTAGTTTGGCTTGTAATGTAGTGTTGATGCCTGAGCAGGCTTTTCCGGTCGGTTGTAATGCGAACATAACTGCAGGACAGGATCTCAATAATATTGGTACCTTTGATATTACAGACGATAGCGAATTCACCATTGGTATTTTGCATGATCCAGCCCAAGATTGCGGACAGGGAACAGCACCAACTGTACTTAGACTAACCAAACAATAACAAATCAATATTTTAGATTAACAATTAAACAAGAGGTCGCTATTTGGCGACCTTTTGTTTTGGATAAGAAAAAGGTGGTTGCCCAAAAATCCCTTATTTTGGGTGATTTAATCTGATTAATTTATCCTCATATTTATCAGTTAGTCTGTTCCCCTTTGCTCTCATAGCTAAAAAACGTGTAGATTTAATTTCCCAATCATTCCGGAGAAGATCATTAATCAATGTCATCGGTACTTTACAACATTCTCTATATAGATGATGAGCAAAATAATTTGGTTGTTTTTAAGAATGCATTTTTTCGCCATTACAACATTTTCACTGCCTTATCCGGCTTAGAGGGACTCAAAATACTAGAAAAGGAAAACATTCATTTGGTAATTACCGACCAAAAAATGCCTGGCATGACCGGGGTGGAGTTCTTGGAGAAAATTGTAGAAAGCCATCCGGACGCCATAAGAATGATTCTAACCGCCTATAGCGATATTGATTTCATAATGCGCGCGGTAAACAAATGTGGCATATATCGATATATCCTTAAGCCATGGGATACCAGGGAGTTAAAAATCGTTATTGACAAGGCTCTTGAGAACTATCAATTGTCGCAAGACAAAAAGAACTTAATTCGCAACTTGGAAGAGATGAATAAAGGCCTTGAGCAAAAAGTTCTGGATCGAACCCAAGAGCTTGATCATAAGAATCAAGAGCTAGTAAAAATAAATGCCATAAAGGATAAACTATTCACCATCATATCTCATGACCTTAGGCAGCCATTACTCTCATTAGGGGTATTTCTAGAGGTTCTTAGAAAGTTGCCCGATAACCTGTCCCAAGAAAAGTGGTCGCAGTTTCATTCCAAGGTGAGCGCCAGTTTGCATGATGTTACTAATTTGTTAGATAACTTACTATACTGGTCACAGGCACAGATGGGAAGCAGGGAGGTGGAGCTAAGGCAGTTCAAAGTGAAAAACATCATTGACAAAAATATAGAACTATACAGAGACTCAGCCAATCAAAAGCAGATTCAGCTGAAAGCTGAATCTTTGCAGGAAGACCCAATTGTTGTTTGTGATGAAAATGTTCTTAACCTCGTGATGAGGAATCTACTTAACAATGCTATTAAGTATACAGATCACAATGGAAAGGTTACGGTTGCTCTTAAGTTAGAAAATGGCCACTTAAAAATTAGTATTATGGATACTGGTATAGGGATGGCTCCAGAGCTGATAGAAAAACTCTTTGAAAAGCAATACCACTATACATCCCCAGGAACTGAAAATGAACGGGGTACTGGCTTGGGATTGAAGCTTTGTAAAGAGTTTATTGAACGACAAGACGGGACCATTTCGGTTGAAAGCCAACCGGGGGAAGGATCTAATTTTAGCTTTACCATTCCTTTGGCCTGATGTTTTGGAATACATTTTTAGTGGATTTTTCGTAAATTAAGATTATAAATAATGCAGAACTGGATGAATTTCAATATCAACAGCCAGTTTTTAAAACTTGCTGGCATCTACTTCTTGGTGATTTCAATGGCCACCGTTCCATTCCGGATTGTTGCCCAAGAAGTAAATACTGATATTTCCAGTATACAGAGTTTGATTGATCAAGCTGATAAATATTTGCCAGATCAATCCCAAGAGGCAATTGCGATGGCGGCACCCATCCTTGAGGAAGTAACGGCTCTTGGCTATGAGGAAGGTAAAATTCATTGTCTTAGTATATTGGGTCGTGCCCACAAGTATTTAAAGAACTACACCACCTCGTTAGATTACTTTCTTCAAGCCTCTAAGGAACTGGAGCGCTCAGGTATCTCTGAGCAGCAAACAGCCATACAAATTGAAATAGGATCATTGTTTCATACTTGGGATGCCCCGGACAAAGCAGTTGAGTATTATTTATTAGCCTATGAAAATATTAATGCAAGCAAGGATCCCCACTTGGCAGCCAAGGTGCTTGGTTTTCTTGGATCAAACTACATGAGTTTATCCAATCGTAAGGAGGCTATTAAATATTTTGAGTTGCTTCTTGAGTTAAATCAGGAGCAGCATGATCAGCCAGAGATATTCAATACTTTAAGACAGTTGTCTGTTATTTATACAGCCAATAACAACTATCAGAAAGCAATCGATTGTCAATTGCAGATGCTTGAACTAAAGAAGGCCATGGGTCAGATTGAGGGGCAGGTAGTCATAATAAATAGTCTGGGCTATTTGTATAAAAACCAGAATAACAATAATCTGGCCTTAGAGTTTTTTAGAAAATCTCTGGACCTAAGCCGGAAGTTGGTCAATACGCAACCGGAGAGTAAGGAAGATGTTATTTTGATGAACATTGCTTTGATCTATCAAGCAAAAGGAGAGTATGGTCAGGCATTGCAAAGTTTATTTTCTGCTCTTAAAATAAGAACGGAGAATGGTGACAGCCTTGGGGCAGGTGATGTTC
>JBPCUG010000016.1:0-8188 GCA_051011275.1 Cyclobacteriaceae bacterium
CATTTCCAAGGTGGATGACCAGTCGTTTGAAGGGACCTTCTACTATGACAGCGAGATCATGCATTCCGCACTTAACTTAGAATGGGGTGTGATCACATTGGCATTTGTTACTCAGGATAATTCCGGATTCTATAACTCTACTGCACGCCTTATTGAAGGAAAATTAAGTGGGACAACACATTCTATAGGACGGGATTTTGTGGCGGTTTGGTTGGCAGAAAAGGTAAACTAAAACTGGAAGACCTAAACTTCTCTAAGTATTTTCCGTATATAATAGTTACCAAGATCTTTGTCAACCACCAAGATCACAGCTTTGGAAAGTAAGAACCAGTTAAAAGAATACACAAACGGTGAGATTACCGTGGTATGGGATGCCTCCAAATGTATCCATGCCGGATTATGTGCCGGTAATCTGCCAATTGTATTTCGTCCTGAGGAAAAGCCCTGGGTTGATATCCACGGGGCAGAAAGCGCCCAGATCGCTGATCAAGTAAGCCAATGCCCATCCGGCGCGTTGAGTTTTCGTTACAATAAATAAGCGTATCCTCGCTAGTTACAGTAATCCATTGATTTACCAGATTTACGGAATTTCAGGTGTTAATAATTTGTTTATTTAAAACCACAACTATAAATAAAATTGTAAAGTTGTTCTCAAAACCTTATTTTAAAGGGCTATACCTTTGAAAAATTCGTACGATCATGAAAAAATATCTACCCTATCTACTAGCAATATTATTATCGCCCGTATGCTTAGCCCAAGATTTCGCTGTGTTAAATGCGGTCACTTTTGATACCCCTGAATCCTACAAAAATGCGGAAGAGTCAGTACTTGAGTGTACTACTTATCTTTTAAGTACTCCGTTGCAAAAGAACAACCCCAATCGCCAGGCGGCTACTCGTTTCGTTGCCGAATGGGTAAACGGTACGCCAGATTATTCCTTTCCCTTGGATCAAACTGCGCAAGAGATTTCAGGAAAGAGCGAATTACTTCAGGGTGTATATGTGGCAGCTATGGCACGATATGTCTTAAGAAACAAGGAGATGGCGGACAATGCCGAAGAAGTAAAATTGCAAACTGTACTACGGACTTTGGAGTATTGCAATGAACCTAGGAACAGGGTGAAAAAGCATAAAAAGCTTAAGGAGATAATTGCTATAGAAAAGATGGGTGATCTGGAAACCTACTTGGATATGTAGTACTCATTTCGGGCTGGTCGTAGCAAAATGGACCCAATGTTTCTTATAAAATCGGCTTAACCGTGTAGCCTTTGGCACGTAGCAATTCCACTACACCTTGCTTAGAGGCTAGGTGCCCAGCACCAACGGCAATAAAAGCTTGCTGCTCTTTAATGATCTCCTCGATCTTTGGGATCCAGGTTTTATTACGGTCGTATAAAAGCAGATCAGTATATTCAGCAAATTCCGGACTTGTAGTCATTACTTCGAACAACTTGTCGAGGTCATTGTTTTTATAAGCCGCTATCATTTGGTTCAACTCAAGTTTATTGTCCTCCGTCTTTTCTACTGATTCCACTAGCCAAGTCAACTGCTTTTCGATAGGGATTTGATCGAACAGACCCATTTGAAAATCCATCGTTTCCAGTCCGACAAGTTCTTTTTCTGCTCCTTGTGAGAGCTGTACAAAGGATTGTTCATATGAAGCGGTGGAGCAAGAAAGTAGCTTTGGAAGTGTCAAGGAAATTAAACTAAATGGTTTCATAACTCCTAGTTGTGAAAGATCGGCACCATAGTTTTCTTTGAAATAAGTGTTCAACATATCCTTATCAGATTCTTCCAGGAGTTCTGAAATATTGCTCATTCCATCATTGTAGGCATGCTTTTGCGCTTCGGACATCAAGTTGGGATCGTCCATGTCTACTTCTAAGACAGTCAAAGTAGTTTGAGCAAAAGCCTCTTTTACCTGGTTGCTCATATTAAGATCTTCCTGGCAGATCATGTGAATCGTGCCATAGAGGAAGGAAGGCTTTTCTAATCCATTGCCACTTATTTCCCAAAACAAGGAGCTAGACTGATCTTGAGCCCGGACTAAGCCACTGCAAAGGATGAGGAAAAGAATAATGAGTACTTTCATAATTTTATTGATGCTAAACGTTAGATTCATCTCTAATCGATCAAATGTAATTGCTCCTGGAATTGAAATTTACTCACATTGAAGGTCATTTTCCTACGACGATTTTCCCAGCTTATTTTTTCGATATCCCTTGATCAACAATGGGATCCAGCCTAAAATTGGAATGTAAAAAGCGATAGACAGTGGATTTCGAAGCATAAACTTCAAACCGGAGAAAAAACCAATCTTCATGCTGAATTCTTGTCCATTGTGTTTTCGATAAAGTCGGTCGTGCTCCAGGAAGAGTATCGGCCAGCCTGGTGGGGAGTAGTAGTTAAGTGTGAGAAAATTCTTGAGACTATTTCCAATGATCTTTCCGTAAGAAAAGGGCTTCTTTCCGTACTTCGCTACCGCCTGGTCCAGTTCAGATTGCATCTGTGATTTTATTTGATCTCGCACCCTCTTAATATCCTCCTCCTCTAATTGATCAAATGGTTTATCGACCAGCTCATAAGGTTTGATGCGTTTCCCCAGTACATATGTCAGTTGCGCTGGTAAACCAAAATAGAACAACCATGGGGCTACCAATAACAAAATAGTGTGAAAGCCAATTGGGAGGTAGGGAATACCCACCTTTTGCACCAGACTATTCAGCTTGGGATTGGAATAGACATATGGATTAATGTACTCACCATTCACTGTGGCAAAAGGAATAATGTCAGTCTTATATTTTAGCGCCATCCGCACAAACGAAGTAGCAAAACGTTGCATTTTATAGCGTTTGTTAAATCCTTTCCCGATGCCGGCAACTCCTTCCGGATACAGCATAAGATTGGATTCCTCATAATGCATCATGGTCTCGAAATTGAGAAATGTGGCATCCACACCGCCGTTCCGCTTCCAAAAATCCTTAATTTGAAAGGGGTTCATCAGATTGGATTGTGACAATACAGGAGCGGTTAATGTACGGACCACATTTTTAAAATCGAACTGCTGATTCTTAAAAAATAAGGCGTTAAAGATCATAGCATCCCAGGGGAAAGCCATTCCGGAGTGATTGCTAACATAGATGAGTGGCCGAGGAGGGTTATTTCGTTCAGGTAACTCATCAAACCCTATAAACTTGCACTTGAAATATCGCTTATTGATGGGATCAACTACATTCTTGATCAGACTAATAGAATAGTTCTGATCGAAATGCTTTTTATAGATCGTTTTATTCGCTTCGATCTCTTCGGGGGTATAGGCCCGATTTTTAGCATTCACGGCAACTAATGGTGAAGATGGCATTCAACAAAATTGAGTCGGATAATTTACGATAAATCTTAGAAAGATGACAAGAATCATTAATTACCATGTCCCCAAATCATGGGAACTGATCGCCGTTATTTCGTAATTGATCGAGGATCTGGAAATAAAATTAGAAAATACATTGCTTTATTATAAAAAGAATGTATCATTGCAGCCGAAAAAATAGTATGCATGCATAACATTTTTCAGTAGCACTCGTTAATAGAGGTGACTAAGATAGAAGTTAATTAATTATCAAAAAATTTACTGTTTAAGTAACCATGGAAGATTTGTTTAAAAAATTTATGTACACCGGCGTTGGTTTAGTCTCATTGACTGCCGATAAGCTGCAAAAGAGTATCGATAAGCTAGTAAAGGAAGAAAAGATATCCGCCAAAGAAGGAAAGAAAATCGTTGAGGATTTCTTCAAAAAGACAGAGAGTAAGAGGAGAGATTTCGAAACACAATTGAAAAAAACTACCGAGGAGGTAGTTAAGAAATTCGATTTTTCTAAAGCCAAAGAGATCCTTGAATTAAACAAAAGGGTACGGGTTCTGGAAAACAAAGTGGCTAAGATGTCACAAACCACCAAAACCACTAGAAAAGCACCTACAAAAAGAACTGTAAAAAAGGCAACGGTAAAGAAATAATTGATTAGAACCACCTTTTTTTAGAATGCCAGGCCTAATTGGGCTTGGCATTTTTATTTCCAATTGATTAGCCACATTCATGGATGTGTGGGCTCTGGGTGACCCATTAATGCAAGTTAGCCAGAGGTTTGCCTTAATTTCCTTATTTTTGTGTAGTCGATCCCATTTACAATGCTCTTTGATCAAACCATAAAAAATATCAATCGTATTCGCAAGTTCGTACAGATCCTGCTTAAATATGGTTTTGAAGATGTGGTTGTGAATACACCTTTGAAAAACCTGATCCCTCAAAACCAAAAACTAAGCTGGTCCCGCCAGGATAAATCTATTTTTGAGTACAATCGATGGGAGCGAGTACGCATGGTGGTGGAAGAGTTAGGGGCCACCTTTATAAAGTTTGCTCAGGTGTTAAGTAATAGACCTGATGTACTGCCGCAGTCCTTGATCAAAGAATTTGAGAAACTGCAAAGCGATGTTCCTCCTTTTTCATCCCAAGAGGCCAAAAAGATCATTGAAGCAGAAACCGGCCAGGCTATTGATGAACTATTCGTTTATTTTGAAGACAAACCCTTAGGCTCTGCCTCAATAGGACAAGTGCACCGTGCCAGATTGCATGACGGCAATGATGTGGTAGTGAAGGTTCGTCGGCCAGGAGTGAAAAAAACAGTGCAAACCGATTTAGAGCTGATTAAGGAGTTTGTCAAACTAACCGAGAGCTACTTTATCAAACAAGGAGTTCTCAACCCTCTAGACATAGTCGGTGCTTTCGAAAAGTCGATCAAAAAAGAGTTGGACTATGATATCGAAGCGCGAAACGTGGAGCAGTTTCGAAATTTCTATAGAAAGGAAACGGCGTTTTATGTCCCCAAGGCCTATAAAGAATTATCCACAGATAAGGTCTTGATCCTCGAGCTGGTGCAGGGGTGCAAGATCACTGATGTTGAGCAGCTGGAAGCCTGGGGCCTGGATCCAAAACACATCGCTGAAACCGGGATGGATATCTATCTCCGACAGATCTTTGAGTTCGGTTATTTCCATGCCGATCCGCATCCTGGGAACATTTTGGTGCGGAAAGACGGGGTGATCTGTCTCATCGATTTTGGTATGGTTGGCAAAATGATGAAGCGGGACAAGTATGCTTTCGCCGGTATCATTGTAGGCATGGCACGGAAGGATGCCCGGGGTATGGCCATTAGTTTTAAGAAGCTCGCCATTGACAACGAGATTGAAGATATGCGGGCTTTTGAGTATCGGCTTAATGAGTTGATCGAGGAGTTTGCCAGCCTTGAGCTGGAAGAGATCAACATGGCGGAGTTGGCCACGGGCTTGCAGAAGATTATTTATGATTTTAAACTTAAGGTGCCTGGAAGCATCTTTTTGATCATGCGTGCTATGGTAATCCTGGAGGGTATTGGCACCGTGATATATCCCGGGTTCCAGACTTTCGAATTCCTAAAACCCTATGGCCGTAAGCTGCTATTAGAACAATTCTCAATTAAAGATATTGGCTTGGATATGTTTTACGCCGGTTCTCAGATGGCTTCATTTCTGACCAAGTTTCCAGGTGAATTAAAATATATTCTTAAAAAAGCTCGCAAAGGACAACTTCATTTCCATGTGGAGTATCACGGTTTAGACCCTTTGGTCCGCAAACTCAATTCCATTGCCAATCGCATGGTGGTGACCTTGATCATTTGTGCTTTATTGATCGCCTCAGTTATACATTCAAGTCAGGCTGTCGCAACCGATAGCTATACCGGATTACCAACCTTAAGTTTGATAGGCTTCATACTTTCTACTTCACTTGGTTTGGTATTGCTGATCATGATCCTGAGAAGTAGAAAGTGATGACGCAAGGTCGGTATGAAAATCAACGGACTTGACCATATAGCCTTGAGAGTACCTGATCCGGAAGCCACTGCTCAGTGGTATGAAAAAGCGTTGGGACTGCGGCGTTATCAGCATAAAAAAATATGGGGGCCTTATCCCATTATGATGTTGGCTGGCAAGTCAGGCTTGGCACTATTTCCAGCCACCACCGATCAGCCGGACTCCAAACATAAAGGGCCTGGTATGTTTCATTTTGCCTTCAATGTTGATCTGGTCGAGTTGTCGAAAGTGCAGCATCAACTGGAACAATTTGGGTTGAAGGTGACTTTCGAGGATCACCACTATTTCCATTCTATCTATTTTTCAGATCCAAATGGTTTAATTGTTGAGCTTACCGCTTTGACAATTGAAGGCTCTGAGTTTTACGATTGAGGTATTTTATTAATAACTATATGGCGTTCGGAGGAGTGAGACATCACTTTGGCAAACGAGCCCAATTTTGCTATATTGGTTACCCATATTTTAACAACCTAACCTTAAAACAAGACTATGCTTATTCCCAGTCTACTTTTGAAGCAACTCTATACCTTTGGCAGTTTGGAAAATGCAAATGGTGGAGTGAAGTTTTCTATTAAAAACAGGTTGCAGGACGCTACGATCACTGGTATTGAGGCCGTAAAGCTAGGCGGTAAGGAGGTTCCGCTTAGCTCAGTCAAATTGGATTTCGGGAATGGACAGGTTGTAGAGCCCTCAGAGATCTCCAAAGATAAACCTATGGATTTTCCTTTGCGAAAGACTTTTGACGTACAGGCGCACATGGAACCATTGCCGGTAGGGAAGCACAAAATTGAGGTAAAGTTCAGGGCCAAGCCTTTTGGCAAACTTACCCTGAAAGTGGAAGGAGCCATTTCCGACCAAAAGGAAGATGTAGTAAAGATCCCTAGAGACGATCATGATGATTACAGCGAAGATGCCATCAAAATTCGACAGGACTTTGTTGAAAAGTATACCGGTACAAAATTTGAGCATATCAAACACTATTCCTTCGATCCCCATATGCTGCAAGGGAATATTGAACATTTTACCGGCGTAGCTCAGATTCCCTTAGGGTTTGCCGGCCCCCTTACCGTTGATGGCGAACATGCCAAAGGCGATTTCCTGATCCCGATGGCTACTACAGAAGGGACCTTGGTAGCTTCTTACAATCGAGGCATCAAAGTATTAAACGCATGTGGAGGGGCCAAATGCAGCGTGATCGATGACGCGATGCAAAGGGCTCCGGTTTTTGTTTTTGATGATGCTCGAGGAGCACGGGAGTTCGTCAAATGGGTACGAAAGAATTTCGATGAAATCGCAGAGAGAGCGGAAGCCACTACCAGCATTGGTAAGCTGAAGTACATTGATGACTATCAAGCCAATAAATTCGCCTATCTGCGTTTCAATTACACTACTGGTGATGCGGCTGGCCAAAACATGGTGGGCCGTGCTACTTTTGCCGCCAGCAGTTGGATCCTTGACCATTATCCTCAAGGAGAGATCAAGCATTTTTATTTGGAGTCAAACTTAGCTACTGATAAGAAAGCATCGCAAGTAAATATCATGCATACTCGGGGTAAGCGCGTAACAGCTGAGGCTATTTTGAAAAGGGAAATCTTGCAGCAATATATGCGCGTCGATCCTGAAAGTTTGGCTTATCATTCTCAGATTGCTAATATTGGGGCTATCCTATCCGGCGCCAATAACAACGGAGCTCACTCTGCCAATGCAATCACTGCCATTTTCATCGCTACCGGACAGGACGTAGCTAACGTATCCGAATCTTCGGCAGGCATTATGTACACAGAGTTGCAAAAAGATGGCGACCTCTATATTTCAATAACCATCCCTTCTTTGATTGTAGCCACTTACGGGGGAGGTACCGGACTAGCTACCCAGAATGAAAGCCTGGAGCTTCTTGGTTGTACCGGAAAGGGAAAGGTGAACAAGTTTGCAGAGATCGTAGCTGGAGCCGTATTGGCTGGCGAGGTATCACTGGCCTCTGCCATTTCATCTTCTGATTGGGTTTCCAGTCATGAGCAGTATGGCAGAAACCGGTAACTACGAATGGCCATGTCGATCTTAAAAATTGCTGGACTCCTGTTTTTCATTTTTTCTTTCAGTTGCTGCCAGGCTCAATCGGAACTAAAAACAGAACATGTTTTCCTTATTACGTTGGATGGGCTTCGCTGGCAAGAGCTTTACAACGGTGCTGACCCAAACCTGATTAACGACCAGGAATACGTTAAAGACACCGTAGCGCTAAAGTCCCTATTTTGGGATGAATCAGAAAGCAGACGAAGGAAAAAGT
>JBPCUG010000017.1:0-4329 GCA_051011275.1 Cyclobacteriaceae bacterium
TAGGTTGTATTCCACATCCCTGGTATAATAATCCTGGCCAATTCTTCCCTGTACATACAGCCAGTCGGTTAGGTCGTATTTAGCGGTTATATTTCCGTACACACGATCCTTGACATTATTCTCAAAACGGGACAGCGCAAAATATGGATTGGTCCTATTGGTAAATCTGGAATACTTAATTTCATCACCGTTTTCGTCAAAAGCATTGTCTCGTAACACATCCAGCGGCATTGAGGTAGCTAAGGTATATATTACCACTGGGCTGTAGTCTTGTTCCGCAATATTAGGAGGATTCGTCCGGTCCTCATGGGCATAGTTCATATTTCCGGAAACTGTCAACTTGCTTACTTTTTGAGTAAAACCCAGGTTTACCGTTTGCCGGTCGTATTTGGACCCTGGCAGGATGGTTTTATTATCAAGGTTTCCCAAAGACAGACTGAAACCTCCATTTTCACCACCTGATGAAACTCGAATGGTATTTGACCAGGTATGTCCTACATCATAGTAGTCTTTTACCTTATTTCTTTGTGGTTCATAAGGCACTACCAGTCCGTCGAATAGAATTTGCGTACCTCCCATTCTTTCTCCAAAGCTCCACACACCTGAAGTAGGACCGGGAGCATCAGGTCTTACCCCACCTTCGCCTTGTCCGTATTCATACTGGTAGTCTGTATAATCAAGCGGCATGTCACTGGTGTAATTAGAATTCCATTCTACCGTAAGACCTTCTCCTTCTGCACGATTCATTGTGGTGATCATGATCACACCGTCCTTGGCACGAGAGCCGTAAAGAGCTGAAGCGGCAGCGCCTTTCAGCACGCTCATAGAGGTAATGTCGTCAGGGTTGATGCCACTGAGGCCATCCCCACTATCAGATCTTCGGTTTCTTCCCACTTCGTTAACATCTCCGCGTACCCCAAAGTTGGTATTGTCAATTGGAACACCATTTATTACAATTAAAGGAGAATTGTTTCCTCCAAATGAGGAGACCCCCCTAATGCGGATTTTACTACTTCCCTGTGGCCCTGATCCCAGCTTGGTGATGTTGACACCGGCTACTTTTCCCTGTAATGCGTCCATGAATACGGGCGAACGATTTACAGTAAATTCAGCAGGCTTTACCTTTGAAGTAGCATAACCCAGGGTTTTTTGCTCCTTCTCTATACCCAATGCTGTTACTACTAATTCACCTAGTTGCGTAATATCCGTGGTCATTGAAATATTGATAGCGGATCGATTTTCAATTCTCACTTCCATGGTTTGATATCCGATAAATGAGAAAATAAGGGTTTCAGCCTCGTCGGGTACAGATAAGGAGTAGTCCCCATTGAAGTCGGAGACGGTTCCAGTGCTGGTTCCTTTAACTAGCACATTCACACCCGGCAAAGGATTTTCACTTTCATCAAGTATTTTGCCGGTGATCATTGTATCAAGTTCTTGCGAGTAGCCACTCAAAGGGATTAGAAGCAATGTCAGAAACCAAATTATTGGTAAACAACAAAATGGTGGTTTGCCTAAAATTTTTTTCGGTTGAGGTAATTGATTTTCCATAACTTGTCTTTTAAGGTTGACGAATTTATTTAGCAAGTAAAGAAATCAGCCGATGTCCACTGACTGAATCATAAGAAGTAATGGCTTGGTATATTCATGTTAAGAGCTTTAGTTGGGATCGGATCGATTGAGGTGTCCAAAATCATATATTTTCCACCTATGATGATTGTAGAATGGGGTGACCTTAAATTATTTTGGGTAGCTGGTTTCATGTCTAACCTCTTGGTTTAGACTATATTAATCTTATGGCTGTAATCGAAATTCAGTAAACGGAGAAGAGAAAATATTGTGAGGTTTGTTTCTCCAAAAAGCGAAGATTCAGGGCTGATGGTTAAAGATTCTTCGTTGCAGCAATCTCTCAGCTGCGTAGTGTATAATCTAGTGTAAAAGTCTGACCTGGACCTCTTTGAGTTCAGGGTTTTCAATTTCTGAACCATAGCACATTTGTACCTGGACGGTAAATTGCTAGGGGCCGACATGTGGATTTTTAGCTGGTTTAAATCAAGTTAATTTATATATGCAAGAATTCCAAACCTTGAAAAATGAAGCATCCTTAAAGAGAAATGATGTGGCCACGCATGGTTTGTTTAATGCTTTGCGCTCAATTGAACTGCCCTTTTATTGTTTTTTTCCGCCAACAGCTTTCGGGGTAGCCAATCACCAGGGATGTTCCTATTGAATGCCTGACAGGCGTTGCAGCAAACGCCCCAGCGCACTGTGATCCAGTTCTCCATCGCCAGTTGCGATTAAGGCGTCCATTTGTGAGGCTACTTGTGCAGAGCCAGGCAAAGGCACAGCCAATTCAAGACCGGTTTGCAGCGCGATATTCATATCTTTGCGGTGCAGCTTGACCTTAAAACCCGGCTGAAAATTACCTTCAATAAACCTTTGTCCATGCAGGTCCAATATCTTGCTTTGAGCGAACCCTCCTAACAAGGCAGAACGTACCTTTCCGAGGTCGACTTTTGCTTTTTTTGCCAAGGTCAAGGCCTCAGCCACTGCCTGTATAGTCATACCTACAATAATCTGATTGCATGCTTTGGTTACCTGACCGGATCCAGCCTCTCCAATATGGACTATGTTACTGCCCATTCTCTCAAAAACAGGTAGCGCCCTCTCGAAAGCGGCCGGGGATCCCCCTACCATAATTGACAGCGCAGCATTTTCAGCCCCTCCTTGCCCTCCCGATACTGGGGCGTCCAACGCTTCAACTTGACTTTTTTTCATAGCTTCAAAAATTCGAAGGGAAGTGGCTGGGGCAATGGTAGACATATCGATATACAACATACCGCTTGTAACACCTTGTAGTAATCCATCCTCTGCAAAAACGATCTGCTCTACTTCAGGGGAGTCGGGTAGGCAGGTGATGACAATATCACTGTTTCTGGCTAAGGCGGCAGGAGAAGGAACCACAGATGCTCCTGATCCTTTCAATGTGTCAGCGGCATTACTGTTCTCCAAAACAGTTACCTGATGGCCTGCTTTAAGCAAGTGAAGTGACATGGGTTTGCCCATGATACCTAAGCCAATAAATCCTATTTTTTCCATAGCTTGAATTGATTAATTACGATAAGGATTGTTTGTCATTTAAAAGGTTGGCCATCTGTTTTGCTCCCTGGCTAATAAACGTAAGATCTGATCCGGCAGCGAGAAAACGATAACCCAATCGGTGATAAAACTCATAATCATCAGTGTTCAGAAGTAGTGTGCCAGCCGCTTTCCCAGCTTCTTGAGCTGCTTTAGCTACTGATTTGATAGCGTCCTTGAAAACCGGGTTGTCCCATTGGCCGAAGATGCCCAATGCCATACTTAGATCCGAAGGGCCTACAAAAAGAACATCTACGCCCTCCATAGCGGCAATTTCATCCAGGTGATCAAGGATCTCGGCCGTCTCGATTTGGATAATACCCAGCAATCCATTTTCTGTAAAATCTAAATAGCCTTCAAAGTTATCACCATAGTCAGTGGCCCTGATCATCTTGGCCAGTCCCCGCTGACCTTTTGGAGGGTAGTACATAGCAGCAATAGCCTGATGCGCCTCCTCAGGATTGTTTATCCTTGGGAACATTATACCCTTGATTCCATAATCCAGAAGTCGTTGTACCCGGATCCTTTCAAAACTTTCAATCCTTACTAATGGGGTAGAAGAGCTGCCATTTAAGGCTTGTAGCTGAGAGATGAGATTGCTTTCTGTGCCGGCACCATGCTCAAGATCAATTAATAACCAATCGAAGCCCGAACCTCCTACAATCTCTGCTGATAACGGAAGACCGCTGTTCAGCCAACAGCCGTGAACAGTCTGGTCATTCTCTAGTTTTAGTTTCAATGAATTTTCCAAAGTATGACAGGTTTATATCTATTCTGTACTTCCAATCCTGTTAAATGTTACACCCTAATATTGTGGTATGACACGACTTTGATCTTAGCCAAAGTGTTGATGAAATATAACAACATTCTTGGTGAATAAAGCACCGTTCCCCCTTCAACAATTTAGATCTAGCTATAGCAAACTGTAGAGATTTACTGTTACTCCAAGCTAACTATAAATATAGATGTTGAGCAAGTATCTGGGGGTATTATTTGATGTCAATTATGGTTTGTACTAGGCGGTCCACTTCATTGCATAACAATCGATAAGCTCAGCAAGTGGAGGAAGTAGCACTTTGTGCGCATACAACAAGGCAAAAAAGAAGGGAAAGCAATATTGCTTTCCCTTTGTTTTATAATGCCCGAGCAAATACCCGGGCTTTAACCGGAAGGTAGACAGCCCTATATCTC
>JBPCUG010000018.1:0-3815 GCA_051011275.1 Cyclobacteriaceae bacterium
ACAAGTATCCTATCAGACATACCAAGTACTTCCGGTAGTTCAGAGCTGATCATAATTATTCCTTTACCTTCAGAGGCAAGTTTGTTTATCAAAAGATAAATCTCGTACTTCGCCCCAATATCGATCCCCCGGGTTGGTTCATCAAAAATGATAATATCGCAATTTCGTTCCAACCACTTAATCAATACAAGCTTCTGTTGATTCCCTCCACTGAGGTTACCTGCAAGTTGGTTATTCCCCGATATTTTTAGCTTCACATTAGTTGCTGCAGTCTGAAACGCTACTCTTTCAGGGTTGGGCTGCAAGACACCATAGCCTGAAAATAGATCTAGGTTTGGCAGGGAAAAATTATGCTTGACTGATCCTACTAGAACCAGGCCCTGACCTTTTCGGTCTTCAGTAAGCAACCCGATACCATTTGCTATGGCGTCTTTCGGTGACTTGATATTTGCCACTTTACCATCTTTCTTGATAGTTCCTGATTCAGATTGATCGGCGCCAAAGATCAATCGGACTAGTTCTGTTCTTCCGGCTCCGATCAAACCTGTTAGGCCCAAAACTTCCCCAGCCCTTAGTTGCAGGGAAACGTCCTTAACCACATTGGCGCGAGATAAATGTTCCACTTCGAGTCTTACCTCTCCAATGTTATGATGTTGCTTGGGAAACTCGTTCTCAATTTTACGACCAACCATCATCTCAATCATCTCCTGACGGGTTACATGATCAATATCCCTACTACCGACATATTGCCCATCCCGCAATACTGTGATCCTATCACACACTTCGAAGATTTCATCCAATCGATGGCTGATATAAATAATACTAATACCTTGCCTTTTTAAATCTCTAATGATACCGAATAACCCTTCAACCTCTTGGGGTGTTAAGGTTGCACTAGGCTCGTCCATTACCAGGATCCTGGCGTTTTGTGCCAAAGCTTTTGCGATTTCTACAATCTGCTGCTCGGCTACGCTTAGCTGGTAGCAAGTGGTTTCCGGATTTATTTTGATACCGATCCTATCAAACAAGTGGCTGGCCCGCTGATGTTCCTCAGACTTATTGATTATGATACCTTGACAGATCTCATTACCTAAGAAGATGTTTTCTCGGGCTGTAAGGTATGGAACTAAGTTAAACTCCTGATAAATGATCCCTATCCCTAATTCCAGGGCTTGGTGGGGGCTACGAATTTCGGTCTCTTTGCCAAAAATTTCAATTGTTCCATCTGACGGCAAATGCGCTCCTCCAAGCATTTTGATTAATGTGCTTTTGCCGGCGCCATTCTCTCCAAGCAACGCAAGTACTTCGCCTTCATAAAGTTCGAGATCTACACCTTTCAAAGCATGCACTCCTGGGAAGTGCTTGTGGATGTTGCGCATCTCCAGCACTTTGATCGAAGTGCTCATTGGTAAAACGCATTTTTGAGTTTAGAACGGCGGATCCAAACTGCTGTGGGAAATTTTCCTAGCTCTGCTGTTCCAATCTTCATTCTTAGTTCCCTAATTTAGCAGAGGATCACTATCTGCGTCTTCCTTTTTGTAAAGATATGTATCAATATTAATTGAGGATTCAACTTCTTCACCCTCGAAGTATTTAGCAATGGCTTGCACGGTCATCTGCCCGATCTTGTCAGGGAATTGAATGGGGTCGGCGTAGATCTTACCTTCTTTGATGGCCTGTTTGCCTTCGGGCATTCCGTCAAAGCCAATAATTTTTATCTCATTTTGCCGGCCTACTTTTTCCAAGGCGGCATAGGCGCCTAAAGCTGCAGGATCATTAATGGCAAAGATAGCGGCAAGCTTGGGGTGTGCCTGCAAGGCATCGCTGGTAGATTGGTTGGCCACATCGCGCCGGCCCCCGCTTTCGAGTTCTTTTACGATCTCTATTTGAGTATTGGGGTTTTTTTGGTTGTAATCATTGATAACCTTTTTAAATCCGGCCACTCGTTTCAAGCAAGATTCTGCTACCTTAAAATCTAAGACCAGCACTTCGCCGCCCTTACCACCCAGGATCTCCACCATCGCCTCCCCAGCTTGAAGTCCTCCTTCATAGTTAGCTGTGGTGATCGTCGAAACCACCTGAGCAGTTGAATCAGTGCATCCTGTGTCAGCCATAAACACCGGTATACCGGCTTGGTTAGCTGATTTGATAGATGCTCCAATGGCGTGGGCATTGCAGGGAGCAATAATAATAGCAGAGACTTTTTTAGCAATGAAGTCCTTCACTTGCCGATCTTGCTTGTCCGGATCATTATCTCCACTTAAAATCTCAACTTGATAATCGTATTTATTGGCCTCTGCTTCAGCTGACTTGGCTAGTACATTAAAGAATGGATTCTCTGAGCTCATAATGGTGATGCCAATGGTCCCCTTGCTGTTATTGGTTTGTTCGGTGTTTCCATTTTCAGTGCAGCTAGATAAAAAAACCAATCCCAGCAAAAACAGGGCAGAAAGCAAAAAATTTCTCACAGGCTTCATATTAGTAGGTTGCTTTTTTGAAACACCAAAGATGGGTTCACAGATACTGATTCCCAAGTTTTTGCCATAATAATACTTTCTTGATTGCCGGGGACGGGGTTGAATGTTTAGTCCAAGGTACGCTTGTCCATTCCGATATTAGAATGTAGGTATTATTTAGTGCTTGTGAGTTTGAAAATCAAATCATAATAGGGTGAAAAAGTGGTACGCAAACGGTTGAAATCAACCTATGCATAATTCCTAGAAAACCTTTTTGAAAAGCTCCCCAAAATTAGGTATTTGCTGAATCAGGAAGTATTTCAATTTTAACAACGAGACGGATGGATCTACAATTAAAGGATAAAGTTGCGGTTATCACCGGAGGAAGTGTTGGTATCGGACTGGCTGTGGCCAAAGCACTTGCTGAGGAAGGCGTGCATTTAGTGCTATGCGCTAGAAATAAGGAGCGTCTGGATCAAGTAGCAGGAGATATAAACCAGAATTTTGGAGTAACTGTTACCGCTATCCAAGCCGATGTCAGCAGTGTAGAAGACATTGATAACTTAATGGGTCAAATCCATGACCTTTATGGTGGTATCGATATATTGATCAACAATGCGGGTGTAGGAAGCAATGAAAAGATCATGGATGCTCCGGATGACAAGTGGCAATATTATTGGGACCTTCACGTAATGGCAGCTGTGCGTTTGTCCCGATCTTTGATCCCATTGATGAAGAATAAAGGTGGTGGAGTGATCCTAAACAATTCATCCATATGCGCCAAGCAACCGCTAGGATATGAACCGATCTACAATACCACCAAAGCCGCCTTATCGATGTTTTCCAAATGCCTGGCCAATGAAGCTATCCCCTTTAATATTAGAGTCAATACTATCAATCCGGGGTTAATAATCACTCCAGACTGGAGGAATACAGCAGCGAATCTTGGTAAGAAAGAAGGCATTTCCGAGGATGAATACTTGGACCGAATTGCTAAAGAGAATACGCCGATAGGCAGGTTTGGTACCCCGGAAGAGCTGGCCAGGTTTTTTGTCTTTCTATGTTCGCCCATGGCCAGCTACTCGGTGGGGTCGACTTATTATGTGGATGGAGGTTGGTTGAATGTGGTGTAAGATGGAGTAGAATATTGAACATGGATTGACTTATCATGCTTCCAAAATATATTGTCAAAAATTGATTCTTTCCCTAGTAGCACTTGACTGATATGGACCAAGAAAAGTTTCGTTTGCCGAAAACCGTTTTAATGCTGGGTTGTTTTGATACCAAGGGAGAGGATTTCGACTATCTACATTCCTGCTTAACTGATTTAGGCGCTTCGGTGATCTCCTTGAACACCGG
>JBPCUG010000019.1:0-3092 GCA_051011275.1 Cyclobacteriaceae bacterium
GTACGGTTGGAGACCCCTCCTTCTAGTGACGATACCTTGACCTTGGTTTTATTGGCTATTCTCTTTTGATCATGTAGATAATCGATCAGTTCGGAGTGTTTTTCTATATTTAAGGGAAGAGTCAAGAGATCAAGATTATAAGTTTTATAAAAATATAAAGTTCATATGTTATTCCTAATTTCTATTGCTTGCTATCAAACAAGATCCCTTTTAGGATTGCTGCTTGTATTACTAGTAGCCAACATTTCCCTTTATGGACAAGATACTTCCACTACACTTACCCTTGAAGACATTTATAAAAATAATGTTTACACCCAGGATGGCTATGGCCCCGTGCGCTGGATGAAAGATAGTAAAGGCTACTCTACCTTGGAGGTAAATGATGCCATCGGTGGCAGGGATATTGTCAGGTACAATGCCAAATCCGGTAAGCGGTCTGTTTTGGTATCGGCTTCACAGTTGATACCGGAAGGACAATCGGAACCGCTGAGTATACGAGATTATATTTGGTCGGCTGACAATACCAAGTTGCTGATCTTTACCAATACCCGCCGGGTTTGGCGCCGGCATACCCGAGGTGACTACTGGGTATTGAACCTTAACTCAGGTTTGCTGCAGCAGTTGGGTAAATCCGTAGAGCGGACTACCATGATGTTTGCCAAATTTTCTCCCGATGCCTCCAAGGTTGCTTATGTAAGCAAGCTGAATATTTATGTGGAGGACCTTGCCACACAAGAAATCAAGCAACTGACCTCCGACGGTGGCGACAATATCATTAACGGCACCTTCGATTGGGTCTATGAGGAGGAACTGAGTTGCCGTGATGGATTCCGGTGGAGCCCCGATGGTAAGCATATTGCCTACTGGCAGTCAGACACCGAAGGCACCGGCACCTTTTATATGATCAATAATATCGATTCGGTGTATTCAGTGCCTGTCCCTTTGCCTTATCCCAAGGCAGGTACTACCAATTCGGCTGTGAAAGTAGGTGTCATTCCTGCAGAAGGGGGTGAGACGCGATGGTTTGATATACCCGGCGATCCCCGGAATAATTACCTGGCTCGCATGGAATTCATTCCTAACTCCCAAGAGGTGATGGTGCAACAACTCAACCGCTTGCAAAACACCAACAGAGTTTGGATCGGTGATATTAATACTATGGCTATCAAAAATATCATGACCGATGCCGACCAGGCCTTTCTGGATATACATGACAACATCATTTGGCTGGACAACGATCAGGCCTTTACCTGGACCAGCGAGCGAGATGGTTGGCTGCATTTGTACAAAGTGTCCAGAGATGGGAAAAAGATGGACCTCATCACAAGGGGTGATTTTGATGTGGTTAGGATCAATCGCATCGATCCCAAAAGCGGGTATGTCTATTACATCGCTTCACCGGACAACCCTACTGAGCGTTATCTCTATAGAAGCCGCCTAGATGGGAGAGGGGAGGCGGAAAGGATAAGCCCCAACTCCATGGCGGGACAGCATGCCTACCAGATGTCAGCTGATGCCAAGTGGCCCATTCATACTTTCCAGAATGTAACTACGCCACACAGGATAGCACTAGTAAGCCTCCCCAATCATAAACGGACCAGATTGTTGGTAGGCAATGAAGCGGCCAAAGCCAGGTACGACCAACTAGGACTGAACCCCAAAGAATTCTTCCGGGTAGATATTGGTGCGGTGGAACTGGACGGCTGGATGATCAAGCCCATTGACTTTGATCCCGCGAAAAAGTACCCGGTCATATTTTATATCTATGGTGAACCGGCTGGCGCCACGGTGCAGAACAACTGGGCCGGCGGCGATCTTTGGCACCAATACCTGGCCCAGCAAGGATACATCGTGATGAGCCTCGATCCCAGAGGGACCAGATCACCGCGTGGAAGGGAGTGGAGAAAGATCATTTACAAAAAGATCGGTATTGTAGCCCCTAAAGATCATGTGGCCGGGGTAAAAAAGATATTTGAGACCTATCCCTTCGTCGATGCCAAACGCGTTGGCATCTGGGGCTGGAGCGGCGGCGGCCAGATGACGCTTAACTGTATGTTCAGATATCCGGAAATATACAAGACCGGTATTGCTATCGCCTTTGTTTCTGACCAGCGGCTTTACGATACCATCTACCAGGAGAGGTACATGTCTACCCCGGAGGATAATGAAGAAGGTTACCGCGACGGGTCACCCATTACCCATTCCCAAAACCTGGCAGGCAATCTCATGATCATGCACGGCACCGCTGATGACAATGTACATTACCAAAGTTTTGAGATGTTGACCAATAAGCTGGTCAAGGAAAATAAACTATTTAGCATGATGTCCTATCCCATGCGCTCCCACGGATTAAGGGAAAGGGAGAATACCACTTATCATCATAGGCAGACCATGGCGGAGTATTGGAGGAATAATCTTGAAGCAGGGGGGAGGTAGATGTTCGAATGTCCGCTCACGGACCTAAAGCGGAGGTAAGTCAGATCGCTAACGAATAAATACTATACTCTTGAAAATGAAGATGCAAACAAAGGATTTTAAATTTGAAAGGGAGGTTAAGACTCCAAAAAAGGCCCTAGATCATTTCAATGAAATTACAAACAACCATTTACAAAACGTAACTTCTGAACATATGGTAATGCCTGGTTTGGATGATGAGACTGAACTTCTGGGATGGTAATTGCAGAAAGGTTAGGCCCAATACCCGTCTTCATAATCAGGCTTCATCCATGGGATATTCTCATGACGATAAAATGGAGCCAGCCGCATAGTGATCTGATCCATTTCCGTTTGAGACATGGTCTTAAAGTTCTTCAAAATGTTGACGTTGGAATCCACAACCTCTTTACTATCTGTACCCAAAACAACACCATCTGTTTCTTTTAGTGACAGGGCATAACGGATCAAATCCGTCGGTTTCAATGATGCATCATTTTCAATGGGCCGCACTGCCTTCATCAGCATCACACCCATTCCTTTTTTATCCGCAACTGGCATGGCTTCTTCCTGTCGTTTAAACCCCTTTTCAACTGACCAATGATTAAGGGCCATCAACATACTATCAAAATCATAGTTGTCAGCAAGATGCTTCAATA
>JBPCUG010000020.1:0-5609 GCA_051011275.1 Cyclobacteriaceae bacterium
GCACCTTGAACAATAAAGTGAAAAGCTTGGCAAGTATCTCCTTGGGCCAACACTATTTCGTCTTTGGCCAACTCTCTAAAACTGACCATGTTTTCCAGCTGTAGCAATTGGCCAGTTGAGAATTGCCCTAGTGTTTTCAAGGAATTAAGCAGCACTTCTATCATCTCTCGTTTTTCAAACCCTCATATCTATTTTTATATGATCTGGACAAAGTTTCGAAACTCAAAAGTACCTCAAACTGGCATTTTTAACCAGTTAACCCATAAGAAGTTAACCTTTAGCGCTACTTCCTTTATTCAAAATTTCTTGCTATTTTTATTTTAAAGGTCAACCGCTGCGGTATGCACTTTCGCTTAATCATATCCCTAATTTACTTGTTTGCAACCTTTTCTGCATTTGCAGGTTGGCCAAAGGAGCAGGAGCACTACTGGAAAGTGGTGAAACCGATAATGGATAGGAACTGCAACCAAGCCTGTCATAATGCTGATGACAAAAAGGGTGGGCTAAACCTGAACCAGTTTGATTTTATCCTTACTATCCAGAAAAAGGGCGAAGTATTTCTCAACGTCATTGAACATGTGGAAGGCGGCACCATGCCACCTGAAGGCAGGCCACGCCTCAGTAAAATGGATCAAGACACATTAATGTACTACATTAAGAAGTACATTAGAGATGCCTTGGACAAACCTGACCCAGGCCTGATCGCCTCTCGTCGTCTGAGCAATCGGGAATATGAGTATGTTTTGAAAGATCTAACTGGCGTCACCGTTGATACGGACTCACTATTTCCCAGAGACCCCGGAGGCGGAGAAGGATTTGACAACTTCGCGGGTACACTTTATCTGACACCCTTACTGATGGAACGCTACTTCGAGGTGGGAGAATCCGTGATCGAACAACTAGGGGCTGACGAGAGTCGATGGCGTAACCTGGTCCCGGCCAATAGATTTTCTCTATTTCAACGACTCAAACATTGGTGGTACGATAAAATATATGATCAGGATCTAGCTTATCAGGCTACAATTGCCAATGCCAAGGAAGCTATCGATCCGTTTGCAACTTTGGCTTATAGGCGACATCTTACTCCAAAAGAGCGTACTAACTTATTGGACTTCTTTGAAGAGGTCTACCAAAGCTTACCTCACGATAAATCACGTTATGATGAGGCTTTGCAAGAAGTGTTTAAGGCGGTTTTGGTCTCTCCTCATTTCCTAATAAGACAGGAGGCGGATCCACCGTTAACAGATCCGTATCCGGTCAGTAGTTTCGAATTAGCTACTCGGCTCTCCTTTTTTCTTTGGTGCAGTGTCCCTGATGTAGAACTGCTGGAAGCTGCATATCGTGAGGAACTAAGAGACCCAGAGAAACTCCGGGCCCAAATCAAGCGTATGTTGGGAGATCCAAAAGCACGAAGAATGGCCGAGAGCTTCGTATCCCAATGGCTGGAAATTGATGAATTGACCGCACCTACTTTTGAAATCGATGATCATCTATTTCCTGAGTTTGATGCCGAATTGCGGGTAGCCATGCAGGAGGAGACAGTGCAGTTCTTCTATCATACTTTAAGTGAAAGTCGAAACTTGCTGGAATTACTCAATGGTCAATATACTTTCCTGAATGAAAAACTGGCCAATCATTATGGCATTGACGGAGTGAAGGGCAATGCGATGCGGCTAGTGGACCTACCTGGTTCAGAAAGAGGGGGCATTCTTGGTATGGCCAGTGTCCTTACTGCGACTTCCCTTCCCAACCGCACCAGTCCGGTACTCCGGGGCAAATGGGTAATGGAAAAAGTATTGGCCACTCCAGCGAAACCACCTCCGCCTAATGTGCCGGACCTTGAATCCTCTAAAGAGATCCACGACGAGCTTAGCTTACGGGAGCTTTTGGTGATCCACCGGGAAGACCCAGCTTGCTTTGGATGTCACCAGGACATGGATGATCTGGGCTTCGCGCTTGAGAATTATGATGCCATCGGTCGCTGGCGGACCGCCTACAACAATTCACCAGGACCCATAGATGTAAGCGGCTCATTGAAATCCGGGGAAAAGTTTGAGGGAGCTGCAGAGCTGAAAGAGATCCTTATTGGGAAAGAAGAACAGTTTGCTAAAGGAATTTCTAAAAAAATGTTAGGCTTTGCTTTAGGGCGATCAATTGAATTTAAAGACACTAAAACCGTTGAGCAATTAGCCACAGTATTGGTGGAAAACAAGTTTGACCCGGTTCCATTTATAGAGGAACTTGCACTGAGCTATCCATTCCAGTACAAAAAGACGGACGCGGTAGTAGTGGATGTGAACGTAGGAAGTTAAAAATTGTAAAGAGTAACTAAAGCCTTAACTAAAATAATGATAAAGAAAAGCCTATGAAGTCCTGGAGAATATCTCGTAGACGCGCACTCCGTGGTTTAGGGGCAACTATAAGCTTGCCCTTCCTGCAGGCAATGATGCCACCTGGAGTGAAGGTGGAAAAGTTTATGGAAACCAACAGGCCCAAGCGGTTGGCAGTCTTTTACTTTCCCAACGGCGTACGTCAGGACTACTGGACCCCGAAACAGACCGGCCGCCAATTTGAAATGTCACCCACCCTAAAGCCTTTGGAAAAGTTCAAAAAAGATCTGTTGATCTTAGGCCAACTAAAAAACAATTTGGTTGACGTACGTGGGACCGATGGTCACTATACAAAAACCGCTCCTTTCTTAACCTGCAAACTTATTGAAAAAACCACCGGCTCCAACATCGATGTAAAAGGTACTTCCATGGACCAGGTATTGGCGGACCATATAGGAAAGCAAACACGGTTTGCCTCTTTGGAGTATGGCATGGACCCGGTAAAAGGCGGCGTTGATTCGCTAGTCGGCTATACCCGTTTATATGGCGCCTCTATCAGCTGGGAAAGCCCGACCCGACCGAAACCAAAAGAGATCAATCCACACTTTGCATTCAACCGACTGTTCCGCAACTTTATTCCTGGAGTAACTCCAAAAGCGGAAAACCCCTGGAAGAAGAGTGTTGTCGACCTGGTAATGGATGATGCCAAAAGACTCAATCGGCAGTTAGGGGCAGCAGATCAGAATAAGATGGCTGAATACCTGGAGTCGGTCCGCTCAGTTGAGAAACGACTGGAAAATGAAGGTGATTTGCGGGACTTTGAAGCAAATATCACCCCCGATATCCGCAAGGAACTTATTCGAATGAACGTTCGCTTACAAGATTACGTGGAGCTAAATGCTGGTGTTGATGTGACTGAAAAAATCCGCCTGATGATGGACATTAATGCGCTAGCCTTATGGAGTGACGCCACCAGGGTCACATCTTTTATGTTTGGCAACTCTGTAAGTAACCGCAGTTTTTCTTTCCTTGATGGAGTAGAAGGTGGACACCACAGCATTTCACATCATCGCGGCCATCCTCAGAGGATCGAGATGTACGGTGAGATCAATGCCTGGCATTCAGAGCAATTCGCTTACTTCTTAGATCGTATCAGCAATATGAAAGATGGCGACCAATCGCTTTTGGACAATTCCATCGTTCTCTATGGCTCCAGCCTTAGGGATGGCGATAAGCACCGGGCTTCTAACCTGCCCATAGTGCTGGCAGGCAGTGGCGGCGGAAGATTGGACACAGGCCAGAATATCATCTATGAGAAAGATACCCCACTAGCTAACCTTTATCTTACACTTCTTAAAACTATGGAGGTGCCCATAGAAAATTTTGCCGATAGCACCGGAGTATTGAATGGCATTCGCGTTTAATAGTTATTCGCCGGTGTTGCCAAAATCTTAACTCATCCAGTTGTGAAGGCCTCGAAAACAATTTTGCTATTCTCACTGCTGGTCGGGTCTACCATTCTAGCCGGTATGTTACCCTTTTTGCCTTTGCCGGAAGATCCTGGCACAGGCGTCCTGGTTTTCCTGGGGCGCTTCCATCCTTTATTACTTCATTTTCCCATCGTTTTAGTTCTGCTTACCATAGCGTTTGAAGGCTTATTTATATATCAATATAAGAATGGAAAAAGCACTTCAGTCTCCATTGTTATTGGTCCGTTGCTTATTATCTCTGCATTCAGTGCGTTGATCACATTGATTGGTGGATACCTGTTGTATCGCAGCGGAGAATATCAGGGTCAGCTGGTTCAGGATCATTTATGGGGCGGTGTGTGGTTGATGTTGGCGGTGAACGGCGCAGTCTTTTTTTTCTGGCGTTGGAGGAAAAAGGAAAGCAGAATGAATCAGTTGTCTTATAGGTTTCTATTAATAACTGCTGGTGCTTTGATCATCTATACCAGTCATTTGGGAGGTAGCGTTACCCATGGACAGGATTTCCTTACCGAGCTTATGCCCACACTCCAATCAGTGAAACCTGCTCCGGTAGAGGAAAAAAATCCTGAAGATTTACTGATATTTCAAGATCTGATCCTCCCTGTTTTGGAAGACAAATGCCAGAGCTGTCATAACCAATATAAAGTTAAAGGTGGTCTAAAAATGACTTCGTATGCCGAGCTGCAAAAAGGGGGAAAGAGCGAAAAGCCGCTTTTGGTAGCCAGCGATTCTTCAGAAAGCGAGTTATATCACCGGATCACCTTACCAGAAGATGATGAAGACCGAATGCCTCCCAAAGAAAAACCATCTTTGATAGCTGATGAAATTGCCTTGATCGAATGGTGGATCCGATCTGGTGCAAAACAAGATATGGTGCTGGGACCAGAACCACCGGATTCTATCAGCTCCTTGATGGAACGTTTTTTGCCGAATCTATTCCAACATGAACGGCTCAAAATGCGCCAGGCTAACGAGTTGGATGCCCTAGCCGAAGAGCTGGGCTCCTACGGCAAAGAGCTAGGGCTGATTATAGAAATTGATCCTGAATACCCTGGATTCTTTGGGATCAGTATGCAAATGCCTCCCGCAAAAGTTGACAATCAAACTGTGAGTAAGCTTAAGCCTTATGCTAACCTTTTTTCCAAGCTCTCCTTGCCTGGAGCTGATATAAATGATGATGCCCTTTTCGATATTGGCAAAATGTCAAACCTTCGGGAATTGTATCTCCCAAAAACACCAATCAAAGGCGATGGCCTGGTGTATCTCAAAGACCTCAATCAATTGGAAAGCGTCAATCTATCAAATTCCCTTCTATCTAATGAAGGTATGCTTAACCTTATTGGATTACCCGAAATCAAAACGGTCTATGTTTTTGGGGTCGATGCCGATACCGTTATGCTCCAAGCATTGAGGAAACACTTACCTGAGATGAAAATTTTAGAGGAAGAAGGGGCTTATTATTAGATTTCAACCTCCAATGCTTACTGATTTTTATCATTTGGTCCACTGATTAGTGTCAACGGTTTCCTTTGTTTCTATCTGTACATTCGGGAAACCATAATTGAAATGATAGAGATAGATCCCAAATATAGTCCGATCCTATTGGAAGCGCTGGAAGAAAGCATGTACAAACTTTCACTTCAACTAGAGGCGCTAAAGGGCCAACCCCTTACCGAACGGCGCAAACAGCTGACCAAGAAACAAATTCAGCTAGAAGAACTGCAACACCTTGTTTCAACTTTTGACATCAACAAATAAGGAAATTTTTAAGACCCAAAATATTCATAAT
>JBPCUG010000021.1:0-8367 GCA_051011275.1 Cyclobacteriaceae bacterium
ATATAATCCTCTGTCCGCAAGATCAGGTAGATGCATTAAGTCCTTTTGGAAAAGCTGTTGGCTTAGCTTCCTGGCCGACACTAAACAACGATAGAGACCACATTCGATTGACTGATGCCAGTGGTAAATTAATACACAGCCTTAGTTACGACGCCTCCTGGTACAGAAGTTCCTTCAAAAGAGATGGAGGCTGGTCGCTGGAAATGATAGACAATGTTTACCCCTGTAGTGGCAGCAAGAACTGGATTGCTTCTGAAAGCGAAAATGGGGGCACACCGGGAATTGAAAATTCCGTGATAGCTAGCAATCCGGACCTTACAGGCCCACGGCTGATCAGCGCATTCGCCAACAGTCCGGAGCAGGTAATATTGTACTTCGATGAACCATTAAGTCCAAACAGTGCCACAGCCGGTGCTTTTGAAATCGACCAGGGAGTAGTAGCAACCAACGCTGTGCTGCAAGGACTGCAAGAAATAATACTTCAGCTAGAACCGGTCTTGAGCCAAACCCCGGTTTATCAAATAAGAGTCACCGATATTACTGACTGCGGAGGCAACCTGATAAACGATGAATTCAATACCGCCACCTTTGCGCTGCCCCAAGAAGCGGATAGCCTAGACATGGTTATCAACGAGATACTGTTTAATCCCAGGCCAATGGGGCAAAGATTTGTAGAGCTGTTCAATCGATCTGACAAATACATCAATTTAAAAAACTGGCGACTTGCTAATGGGGATACAGGAAGCGTAGCTAACCCAAAGATCTTTCTAGAAAACCAGAATATTGTAATTGCTCCAAGCAGCTATATTGCTATCACTATCGATGCTGCCATCCTCAAAGGGCAATATCCCAAGGGAAAAGAGGAAAACTTTATTGAGGCGTCATCAATGCCTAGCTACCCAGATGACGCTGGTACGGTGGTATTATTAAACCCACTAGGCAATACAATGGATTGGTTTGACTACCAAGAGACTTATCACTACCCTTTGCTAAGCGACCGCAATGGGGTATCGCTTGAAAGGCTAACACCAGATGGGGTGACCAATGATCCCAACAACTGGAAATCAGCAGCTAGCACTGTAGGTTTCGCTACTCCTGGGTACCAAAACTCGCAGTCGAATCAAGGGGGAGGTGCAACCAATCCCATCGAAATCAATCCGAAGCACTTTTCTTTCAATACACCTGGGGTCCCCTATTTTACTACTATCCACTATAGCTTCCCCGATTTTGGTCAGGTAGCAAACGTCGAAGTGTTTGATCCCCAAGGGCACGGTATTAGAAAGGTGGCACAAAACCAATTACTTCAGGCTAATGGTTCCTTTACCTGGGATGGTACCAATGACCAGGGTCAAAAAGTCCGGGCCGGGTATTATCTAATACTATTCGAAGTTTTCAACCTCAACGGCGAAGTAGCTGTTTATAAGGAAACTGTGGCGGTGACCAGCGCTTTCTGAAGTTTGACTAAGATTTTTACGTGATAATTTTGGGCAACTTACTAAACATAAGTCTTTGATTGTCGTAAGCAATTTTATCTTATTTAAAGAATTCAGTGCCTTATCTGGTCCTATAATTAAACTATTCCAAGACAAAACGTAAATTAATTAATAAAATAAGGAATGGTTTCTTTATAAAAATAGCACTTTATTAAAAATTTCATATATTACCAAACTACCTAAACACAACCACTCAACAGCCATGAATGATATCATAAACAATTCAATTGATTACTATATCAAGAAGGGCAGGAATATAGAAGTAATCCGCAGATTCATTAGGTTAAAATACCGGATCAGCATTGACAGTGCAGCCCTACATCAACGCATCAAAAACTTGCGTTTAAACTATGAGCTTCATTAGAATGAAGCTTTTTTTTATTCCTCTCCATAGATAAAGGTCTTAGCAGCTCCCTTCTCTTTCATGTAACCCCTATACATTCCCTTGGTATTGAATGGCATGCTAACATTTCCTTGAGCATCCAAGGCCACTACCCCACCGGAGCCACCCATGGTTTTCAGTTTTTCATTAACTACTTGATTTGCCGCCTCGTCCAACGAGATGTTTTTGTATTTCATTAGTGCGGCGATGTCATAGGCTACTACTGAGCGGATGAAATATTCACCATGCCCGGTGCTTGAAACCGCGCAGGTCTGGTTATCGGCGTATGTTCCGGCGCCTATTACCGGAGCGTCGCCAATACGCCCGTACCTTTTATTGGTCATACCTCCTGTGGATGTGGCAGCAGCTAAATTCCCTTGTTGATCCAGCGCCAGCGCACCTACGGTACCAAACTTATGATCCTTCATTTCAAAAAGGAAACTCTTATCATCGGAATGATCCAATTGCTGTTCCTCAGTCGCTTTAATTTTTTGCCATTGCCCATATCTTTTTGGGGTATGGAAATAAGATGGGTCTACTATCTCCAACTCTTGCTCCACCGCAAATTGCTCAGCACCTGGCCCGGACATCATCACATGAGGAGAATTTTTCATTACCGCTAAAGCAGCGGTTATCGGATTTTTAATATTAGTAACCCCGGCCACGGCTCCTGCCTGCAGGTTACTTCCATCCATGATGGATGCATCCATCTCATTGGTACCGGCACTTGTAAATACGGCACCTTTGCCAGCATTAAATAATGGCGAATCCTCCATAACTTTTATGGTGGCTATCACCGCCTCTAAACTAGTACCACCCTCCTCCAGGATCTCGTACCCTGTACTTAAGGCTAGTTGCATGATTTCGTGATATTGCTGCTCCAGTTCCGGAGTCATATTCGCTTTGAGAATGGTCCCGGCGCCCCCATGAATGACCATTGTAATCTTCCTATCTTTCTTCATTGAATCTTGGCCGATAACAGTAAAAAGAGGTGCCATAATTATTGATAAACAAAATAATAATTTCATAGTAACGTTGGTCTAAGAACCTAAAATGAGCTTTTCTGATCTATATTTGCTGTTTTTTTATGTAATGTTTAGAATAATATTCCCCAGAACATTTCATTTATTTGGGGATTATTGGCAAATTTGCCACACTTAATTTTGAGGCTGTTATCCATGCTATTAAGTTAGTACATTATGCTGATATTTTGAGTGCCAATGCTGAAATTAAGTGAGCGGATTTTACCAAGAGATGACAAACACCTTATTAAAAAATTACTACAGCCTAAACATTGCATCGCTATGAGGAAGAAGAAAGAGAAACTTAGATATACTGATAGGGAACTGAAGCAGTTTGAAAAACTGATCAACGACAAACTTGACAAAGCCAATAACGAATTAAGCTACATCAAAGAGTCCCTAAGCCGCAGAAATGACAGTGGTACTGACAACACTTCAGGAAATACGAAGGTATTAGAAGATGGCGCTGATACAGCCGAAAAGGAAAACTTGAGTCAATTGGCCGCCCGCCAGCAGAAATTTATTACCAGCCTAGAGAATGCACTAGTACGAATCAAAAACGGTACTTACGGCATCTGCATAGATACTGGAAAGCTGATCCAGAAAGAGAGATTGAAAGCGGTACCTCATACAATGCATTCCATTGAGGCCAAACTGGCCAAGAAAAACTAGTGGACTTTCTAACCAACCATATTGAAGCTTTGATATTTTGCTCATCAAAGCCTATCAGAAAAAGTGAGATCCAGGCATGCCTCGTTGAAATGTTCGAAGCAGATATTCCCGAAAAGGATATTAAAGCTGCCTTGGAAGTTTTGCAAAAAAAATATGAGGATGAAACTTATTCCTTTGAAGTGATCAAGTCAGGAGGTGGCTATCAATTCCTGACCAAAGCTTCCTATCAGTCCAGCATAAGCATTTTTCTAAAGCAACAATCCAAAAAGAGGCTATCCAACTCGGCTTTGGAAACCCTATCCATAATCGCCTATAAACAGCCGGTTACCAAAGCTGAAATGGAGCAGATCCGGGGCGTCAACTGTGACTATGCAGTGCAAAAGTTATTGGAAAAAGGACTGGTGGATATCAAAGGCAAAGCCGATTCAGTAGGCAAGCCCATTCTATACGGTACCAGCGAAATGTTTATGGACTATTTCGGTATCAACAAAATTGAGGACCTGCCAACGCCAAAAGACTTTAATCAAGAAGAAAATCAGATAGGAGAAGAGCAATCGTAATTTCAGTTGCAAAGTTGCCAGTTCGCAATTGCAAATACTTGATACTTTCTACTTGATACCTAATACTAAAGTATCCCGTAGTGATACGGTGTAATCATGAAAAAGAGAAGCTTTAAGCGGCCACCAAGACCCGATTCAAAAAAGCGCACCCTCGCGAACCGCAAACGTCGGCAAAAAACCTTTTTAGGACCCCAGAAGAAATTTGATCAACCCGATCAATTGATCAGGCTCAACCGGTACATTGCCAATGCAGGAGTCTGCTCCAGACGAGAAGCAGACAAGCTAATTGAAGCAGGTGAGATCAAGGTAAATAGTAAAATAATCAATTCCTTAGGTTACAAGGTTAAGTCTACCGACAAGGTCACCTACAAGCGGAAAACCTTAAGGAGGGAAAAGCTGGTTTATGTTCTGCTAAATAAACCAAAAGACTTCATCACCACTACAGACGATCCGGAAAACCGTCGTACAGTGATGCAACTGGTAGCAAAGGCATGTGATGAACGCATTTATCCAGTTGGCCGCTTAGACCGTAATACCACCGGGCTGCTACTACTAACAAACGACGGTGCCATGACCAAAAAGCTTTCTCATCCCTCTCATAAAGTGAAAAAGTTATATCAAGTGGAATTGGACAAACCTATTACCAGAAATGATTTTCACGATATTGTTGATGGAGTAACGTTAGAAGATGGCTTAGTTCAGGTGGATGATATCGCGGTGGTCTCAAAAGATGCTCAAATTGTTGGGTTAGAGCTACATATTGGCCGTAATCGGGTAGTAAGAAGGCTGTTTGAAAAGCTGGGTTATGAGGTGGTAAAGCTCGATCGCGTGATGTACGCTGGACTTACCAAAAAAGACCTTTCAAGGGGAAAATGGAGGCACTTAACCGAAAAAGAGGTGTCTCGATTGCGTTCTCAGAAATAAAAGCCTCACTCCTTTTTTTATATTCAATACTCTTTGATTTCATTGTAACTCTATCTACTTTGGGATAGATGTCTAAACTTTTTTTAACGTATTAGACCTCTATTAAGTACTTTCTCCTATGCAAATCATCGTTTCTACTATTGCGATCATGACTATGGTAGCGCTACCCTTGTTGGCCCAAACTGAACAAGATTCAATCAAAACCAAAGTGTTGGAAGAAGTGGTTATTTCAGTGACCCGATCCCAAACGCTTTCCTCAGATCTACCGCTTACGGTGGGGGTAGTTCAAAAACAACAGATCGAAGAATTTCAACCTATGACTCCAGTGGAGGCAATGCAATACCAAACCGCTGTGATCAAGCAAAGTGATGGCGGCTTGGCCAGTACCCCAATCATCAGAGGGCTGTCTCGTGAGCGCGCACCTTTGTTGATTGATGGCAATCCGTTTGTCGGAGGTAGGATACGATCTTATAGTTTAGTTGATCCCTATCAAATTGAAAGGATCGAAATTGTAAAGGGACCGGCCTCGGCCTTTTGGGGTAGTGATGCGGTAAGCGGGCTGGTAAATGTGGTGACCCGAAGAGCAGAATCAGGTTATGGAAAAGAATTTCAATTAGGAGGCAGTCTTTATGGGGGCTTCCAATCAGCAAATAACCATTTGCGAGGAAGAGCTGAACTAGAAGGCAGAGGGAACGGTGTTGATTTTCTAGTAGGCGTAGGCGGGCGCAAGGCCAGTAACACGCAAACCCCAGATGGCGAAGTAGAAAACAGCCAATTTGAAACTTTCAACCTGGATTTTAACCTGGGCTATTCACCTAAGGAAAATCATAGAATAGAGCTAAGCGGAAAATACATTCGCAATGACGACGTCGGTTTCCCTGGTGGATTAGGCGCACCAGGCCCTCCAATTATAGATCGACGATTCGCTCCTGACATGCAGAGGGCGTTAAACTTAAGTTATGATGGCAAAAATATTTCTGATAAGGTTGCCTCGATTGGAGCTCGTATATTTTTCAAACGGCAAGATCTCCACATAAATCAGACTACCAATGTCTTCTTTGAAGGCACCCAGAATGTGAACCGAAAGATCAATGCCATGCTGGATGTGGATGTGCCTTTTTGGGGGGCGAAATTTTTTACTTCCTTACGTCTGGGAGAGAAATCGAAACTAACCGTAGGCACCGATTTCCTTCGCGAGCATCGGATAGGAACCCATCGCGATTTGATGATCAACATTTTTAATCCAGCCGGAGAAATGGTAAACGAAATATTACGACCATTTACCCAGATCCAACCGGACAGTTATTCTAGCAGTTTTGGACTTTTTGCAATTGATGAAATAATAATTAATGATAAACTAGATCTATTGCTTGCTCTACGATATGACAATATCAAAACCAGTATCGAGGATGAGCCTTTTGATATTCCCGCTATAGAATCTATCTATAACCAGAATAATATAGAGGACACAGATAATGCGCTGACCGGTAGCTTTGGTATTAAATACAATGCCACTGAGGATTTGAGTTTCTTTGCTAACGTAGCCAACTCCTTTCGCGGCACTGACCTGTTTTCCAAGTATCATTTTACCGCAGTGGGGCCGGGTTTCTTAGTGCCTAATCCTGACTTGGATCCGGAAAGAGGTTTTTTCTATGAGCTTGGTGGCCGATTCAATAATGAGAAGGTTTACGCCGAACTCAATTTTTTCCAAAACCGTCTAAAAGATCTTTTTGTAACCCAAGACATTACCTTTGATGGTACTCCCTCCATACAGAATCAAAATATTGGAGAGGCCACCTTGACTGGATTGGAATGGCAGTTTAGGGCTAAATTTAGCAACCAATTCAATGGCTTTTATCAGGGCAGTTATATTAAAGGAGATAATGACGTTACCAACAACCCATTGCCACAGATACCCGCACTTCATCATCTTGTTGGGCTTCAGTATAAAGAGGCAAGTGGCAAATTTTTCGCCCAATTAGATGCCATGATCGTAGGCGATCAAAATGACCCAGCGCCAAATGAGGTTGAATCACCAGGATATACTGTTCTTAATTTGAATACTGGTCTCAATTTAAATGCGCTTAATAGTAGTTTACCTCACGCCAAAGTGATGTTCGGAATTACCAACATTGCAGATGAGTCGTACAGAAGTCATGTATCGCGTGGTGCGCCAGGTAATCAAAGAGTTTTTACGGAGCCTGGAAGAAGCTTTAATATTAGTTTAGTGGTTAGGTTTGGAGCTGCTACTTTGCACTGATCTTGGCGAATTGATAGACAGTGAGTGGCTGACTCCTGGGTATTTGTCAGTTAGTTGCGGGCTGCTTGCGCTCTTTAGGCACAAATTCACTTTTGATCAAAGCCAAAAACAGCGCGGCCGAAATACCGGCTGAACCGAACATCATGCACATCACCATGATCTGGTATCTCGCGGCAATAAACGGGGAAACCCCTGATAAGATCTGACCGGTCATCATACCCGGAAGAGAGACCAACCCCACGGCAAAAAGGGAATTTGTAATTGGGATTAAGGAAGCCTGCAGTGCAATAATGCGGGCCTGATCATATGGCATATCGCGGTTGATCTCCGCTTCCAGCCTTTCGCCGGCCAGGCTAATGCTGTTCATAGCACTGGCAAAGATCATCCCCGCCAGAGGTATCATATAACTGGGTAAATACCAGGGTTGTAAGTTGAGCACGCCTTGGGTAATCAATAGTAGAATAATGCCGGCACCGAGTGTGATTGCATACAAGCATTTTAGGTACAATTTTTTCTTAGGGATTTTAATAGTTCTCAATGCAATCCAACTAGAGGAAAAAAGCATAACTGCGAGCACTGCAATAACTATTAGTGAGTCATCCGCTTGAAATATATAGGCCAACACATATCCGATCAGTAGAAGCTGAACCAGCATCCTGAAAACAGCATATATTGAGTTCCCGTAACCAATTTTCCATTTCCACAAAATCAGGATCACCAGTACTACTGGGATGAAACTAAGTGCTAAATTGGAAAAGGGGATGGTTTGAATAGCATCTTTCATAGTGGCGCTTATCAGAATAAGTTAAGTAGTCATCAATTTAATACCTTATATCCTTTTTCAATTAGGGATCAGGATTTGATTCTTAATAACTTATAGATTAAGAAAGATCCACTTTAGCAAATCCTAGGTAGCTGCTCACCCACAAGCATTGGCAATATCCTTTTACCGCCAAGGCTGCCGGTGAGAACAACCTTGGTTGGATGGTCTTCTACGATCTGTCCAATAATTGCGGGTCTTGAACCGGGAGACTGTCTTTCCAAATGTTCAATT
>JBPCUG010000022.1:0-4516 GCA_051011275.1 Cyclobacteriaceae bacterium
ACTTTGAAGGCGGTAAAAATCCCAAGATTGTTCCTAACGTAGTAAGTGTACGTGAGGCCATTCACTTTGTTTGGTCGCTTCCTGTAAGCACCCTGATTACAGGTGCCAATGATGTAGCGATGCTACAGGAAAAAATAGACCTGGCTAAATCTTTCAAAAAAATGAATGAGAAGTCACGTATGGAACTAGTAGATAGGGTGGGTAATGCCAACTTCGACGGAGCAAAGGTGGAGTTTTATAAAGCCTGATTTCAACTGAAAAGTGGGGAAAATTGTTTAAACGCAGCCAAAAAGATTGAGCGTTATGAAAAACGAAATAACCCGACGAGGATTTATTAAAGGAAGTGTAGCCGCTTCTGTGACAATTGCTGGAGCCGGCAGTCTGCTCGGATCGTGCGCTCACCAAAATTCGAATACGCATGGGTTGGCGATAACCACTCTCGGAATGACCGGAGCAAAGATTCCCCGAATCGCCCTAGGTCATAGTAGCAGATAAGGCTAGCTAGGTATGGCCTGAAATTGACAAAAACAGTCATTAAAAAGTCATTAAACAAAAAGCACTCATAAAAAAATTCTATAAATGCTTGATTATCAGTACGCCCGGAAGGATTCGAACCCTCAACCCTCTGATCCGAAGTCAGATATTCTATCCAGTTGAACTACGGGCGCATTTAGGCGCATCACCCAATTGTAAATGCGCTCATTTTACTTTAAAATTCAAATATAATATTTCCTAGTTCAAATCCCTGATAAAGGAATTGCGACAGTCAATTCAATACTTCTTTTACCTTCAGTGCAGCATCTCTTAGTAAAATTGCGGAAAAAACTTCCAGGCCGGAATCCTCGATAATTTTGGCACCTTCCTCTGCATTCGTGCCTTGTAATCTTACAATAATTGGTACCCCAATTTTACCAATGTTCTTGTAGGCTTCTACAACTCCATTGGCTACTCGATCGCACCTCACTATGCCTCCAAAAATATTTATCAATATGGCCTTTACATTTGGATCTTTAAGGATGATCCGAAATCCTGCTTCGACCGTCTTGGCATTAGCTCCTCCACCCACATCCAGGAAGTTAGCCGGCTCACCTCCGGAAAGTTTGATAATATCCATAGTGGCCATGGCTAGGCCTGCACCATTCACCATACAACCAACATTGCCATCAAGCTTTACGTAATTTAAACCAGACTTGCTAGCTTCAACTTCGAGAGGATCTTCTTCAGACAGGTCACGCAACTCTGCAAGGTGAGGGTGCCGGTACAGCGCATTATCATCCAAGTTCATTTTCGCATCTACAGCCAGAATTTTGTCATCGGAGGTTTTCAAAACCGGATTAATTTCGAATAAACTAGAGTCAGTACTTTCATAGGCTTTATACAACGAATGTATAAATTTTATCATCTCTTTAAATGCCGCGCCCTGCAAGCCAAGAGCAAAAGCGAGTTTTCTGGTCTGAAAAGGTCGCAATCCAACCGACGGGTCTACCCATTCTTTTACGATTTTCTCGGGTGTTTTAGCTGCTACCTCTTCTATATCCATTCCCCCCTCAGTAGAGGCCATAATCACATTGCGTCCCTTTGCTCGATCCAAAAGGATACCCAGGTAAAATTCCTTCGGCTCGGACTCCCCAGGGTAATAAACGTCCTCGGTGATCAAAACTTTATGAACCTCTTTTCCTTCCGGGCCAGTTTGGTGTGTAACCAACTGCATACCCAAGATCTGCTCAGATAAGGACTTTACTTCATCTAGGCTTTTGGCAAGTTTAATACCCCCTCCTTTACCTCGGCCTCCTGCATGCACTTGCGCTTTAACCACATACCAATTGGTTCCGGTTTCCGCATGCAATTGCTTAGCTGCCTCCAATGCTTTTTCGGGATTGTCAGCTACAATTCCTTCCTGTATTTTTACGCCGTGACTCTTTAGGATATCTTTGGCTTGATATTCGTGAATGTTCATATGGGTAATTTTTGCCTGAATCTACGTTATTTGCCCCGATATATCAAGACCTACATGGTGGGGAGTAAGCTAAAAATATATGAGATGGATATGAATTAATTTTGTTATGTTTGATATTTTGAAATACTGTAATCTAGCTAATGTTAAGCGCAAGTCAAATTTATAAAACGTACGGAGAACTGATGGTCCTGAAAGGGATTGATCTGGAGGTAAAAAAAGGAGAAATTGTGGCAATCGTAGGGGCTTCTGGTGCGGGCAAAAGCACCTTGTTGCATATTCTCGGTACTCTTGACCGTCCTGAAAGAGGCAGCTTATCATTAAACAACACCGATATCATAACTTTGACGGCAAAACAATTGTCAGAGTTTAGAAACCAGAACATAGGATTCATCTTTCAGTTTCATAATCTTTTACCGGAATTTACTGTCTTGGAAAATGTATGTATCCCGGGATACATCTATAACAGCAACCAACTTGAAATTGAAGATCGAGCAAGGCAGATATTGGATCATTTGGGAATGTCCCAACGGCTGCATCATAATCCTTCTCAACTTTCAGGCGGAGAGCAGCAACGAACCGCAGTTGCAAGGGCCTTAATCAATCAGCCGGCGATAGTGCTGGCAGACGAGCCCAGCGGTAATCTGGATTCTAAAAATGCCCGTGAGCTGCATCAGCTATTTTTTGATTTGCGGGACCAGTATGGACAAACATTTGTTATTGTAACCCACAATGAAGAATTAGCCGCCATGACAGATCGCAAACTGGAAATTGTTGACGGTGTCATGAAGTAAGGATAGCACTAAGGCTTGAGGCGGCTTATCATTTCTTTTGCGTGTCTTCCGGCACCAAACAGTGCTTCATAAACGGCCCGGATCTTGCGGTCTCGGTCGAGCAGATAAGTGATCCTTCGATTGATCTTTAGAAATGGCAAAGAGGCGTGATATAGTTTCGATACCTTGCCGGTGGTATCTGCCAATAGATCAAACGGGAGCCGGTACTGTTCCTTAAATTTTATATGACTCTTTATGTTATCTTGACTAATGCCATAAATATCGACATTCAGCTCTCTCAACAAGCTAAAGGAATCGCGGAATTCACAGGCCTCTTTGGTACATCCGGGTGTGAAATCTTTTGGATAAAAGTAAAGAATACAGGGCTTACGAGAGCCATCCTTGAACAATGAAAACTCTTGGCCACTGGTGCTGGGCAAAGTAAAGTCTGGTGCTATTTGGTTAACTTTTAAAGCCAAAGCGTTTTCAGCATTTCACGGTCGTTGTAAAGGTAGGTCCTTATCTTAGAAATTGATTGAAAAAGCACCGGTTTCATACTTGAATGATTTATTGGTGGAATTTCCTTATTAGAAGGAGAATAGAAGGTATAATTTATTTAAATTCGTACTTCATGGATGTAGCAGGGAAAAAAATTTTAATAGTTGAGGACGAGACCAGTCTGCGTGAATTGCTTTCCAAGATACTGGGCTTAGAAGGATTCAAAGTATTTTCTTCCGCTGATGTAAAGGGAGGATGGGACATACTTAGGAACGAGGATATCCACCTTGTCATTACTGATGTGATGCTACCGGATGAAAATGGCATCGTCTTCACCAAAGAGGTACGTAAGGAGTACCCGATGATAGAGGTGATAGTTATGACCGCTTTTGGTAATGTGAAGGATGGAGTGAAGGCTATGAAGCTAGGTGCCTTCGATTATATTACTAAAGGCGATGGAGATGATAAGTTACCTCTACTGGCCTCTAAGGCTGTGGAGAAAGCAATACTAAGTCGGCAACTAAGTGAGTTGGAGTATAGATTAGAATCGAAATCAAGTTTTGCCAAAATAATTGGTAAATCTACCACCGTAAATAATCTGATAGAATTGGCAAAGAAAGTGGCAGTCACTGATACGACGGTACTTCTTTTGGGGGAAACTGGCACGGGCAAAGAACTACTGGCTGAGGCTTTGCACCTGGCTAGCCGTAGAAGAAAGGGAGCATTTATTCCCATTAACTGCGCCGCCATACCCAAAGACCTACAGGAATCCGAACTCTTTGGACATAAAAAAGGATCGTTTACAGGGGCTCACACTGATAAGAAAGGGTATTTTGAAGTGGCGGATCGGGGTACGATATTTTTGGATGAGCTTGGGGAAATGAGCGCTGACCTTCAGGCGAAACTACTTAGAACTTTAGAAAGCAGGACCATAAATAGAGTAGGAGAGACTTCCCCTATCCCAATAGATGTAAGAATAATTGCAGCTACAAATCGAGATCTGTTGGAGGAAAGCAAAGACAGTGAATTTCGGAAAGACCTCTATTATCGGCTAAGCACTTTTAATATAGAAATCCCGCCCCTAAGAGAACGGAAAGACGACCTGGCATTATTGGCTTTACACTTTATGCACGTCAACTCGGAAAAGATGAACAAGAATATGTCTGGCATGAGCAAGGAGTTCATCGAATATCTTCAGAATCATAGCTGGCCAGGAAATATCAGAGAGTTGAAGAATGTGATCGAACGATCAGTGATTTTGGCGGATGGACCTGAACTCACCCCAGATACC
>JBPCUG010000023.1:0-9392 GCA_051011275.1 Cyclobacteriaceae bacterium
CCTTCATTGCTTCCTGTCGACAATTCAAGTATATTGAGTTTACAGCCAATTGAATCAGTGGAAGACATATTAACCTTACTATGACCCGCACAGAGCAACGAAAGAGTAGCACCTCTATTACCCTAGGGCTGATATGTTTATTAAGCTTACCCTCCCTTATCATATCTGCCCAGAACTATGATCTATTGCTCAAGGGGGGTCTTATGATCGATCCGAAAAATGAGATCAATACGGTCATGGATGTTGCCATTGCTGAAGGAAAAATCGCTCGAGTTGCCAATGACATACCAGCTAATGAATCCAAAAAGGTGATTGAGGCTAAGGGCCTGTATGTCACCCCCGGATTGATCGATCCTCACACTCATGTATATGTGGGTCCAAAACCCAATACTTTTGCCGCTGGATTCTCGAGTGTTTCACCAGACGACTTCAGCTTCCGGTCAGGTGTAACCACTGTAGTTGATGCAGGTACCTCCGGATGGCGTAACTTTCCCGACTTTAAAGAAACTGTCATCGACCAATCCACCACTCGGGTATTAGCTTTTTTAAATATCACTGGTTCTGGTATGGTTGGTTCCCCTCTGGAGGAGGATGAAAACGATATGGATGTCAAGTTGACCGCAGCGATGGTAAAAAAATATCCGAATGTAATAGTAGGCACCAAGATTGGACATTATAGAGGTGATCATTGGGCTCCCTTTGATAAAGCTTTGAAGGCCGGTCAATTGGCCAATGTGCCTTTACTTCTAGAGTGTCATCTACCACAATTGCCACTAGAAGAAGTGTTACAAAAGATGAGGCCTGGTGATGTATTCACTCATGCTTTTGGGCTAGTCGACGACCGTATATCGGTGCTAGATGAATCTGGCAAGCTCCGGCCGTACATATTGAAGGCCCGGGAAAAAGGCATTCGATTTGATGTTGGGCATGGAGGTGGCAGCTTTCATTTCAGCCAGGCGATCCCCGCTTCGAAGCAAGGATTTTATCCTGACTCTTTCGGCACCGATCTCCACCGCTTTAGTATGAATGCAGGGATGAAGAACATGCTCAATATCATGTCTAAATACTTGAACCTGGGTCTGGATATAGATAAAGTTATACAACGGGCCACGTGGAATACCGCTCAGTCCATTAAGCGTTTCGATGTAGGACACTTGAGCGAGGGTGCAGTTGCTGATCTGGCCATTTTGCGCATCAGGGAAGGCAGCTTTGGCTTTGTAGATGCCGCAGGGTATAAGCTTGAGGGTAGCCAAAAGTTAGAAGCCGAAATGACTATCAGAGCTGGGAAGATCGTATGGGATCTCAACGGCCTGGCAGCACAACGGATCGATAATTAAAAATATACTTATTACACAGTAAAATACTACTATTATGAACCGCAGAGAGATCGTTAAAAGTTTGACCATTCTACCTTTTGCCGGAGGTTTTCTTACCCACGATGCTGTTTTGGGCGCCCCGCTTGCCAAGGGCACTTTAAGCACCCTTAAAGAAGGTGAGAACATCTATCGATCGATTGGAGTGGAGCCGGTGATCAACTGCCGCGGCACTTTTACCATCATTGGAGGTTCCATTGAACGACCAGAAGTAATGAAAGCTATGGAAGCAGCCGGTGGACATTTCGTGCAATATGATGAGATGGCTGCTGGTATCGGCCGTCGTTTAGCTGAACTCACCAAAACCGAATGGGGCATTGTAACCGCAGGTTGTGCAGCAGGATTAAAACACGTTACAGCGGCTTGTGTAACCGGAGGAAACCCTGAGAAGTTGATACGCATCCCTAATCTAGCTGGATTAGAGAAAACCGAGGTGATCATTCCAAGGCACTCTCGTAATGTTTATGATCATGCAGTCCGTAATGTAGGAGTAACAGTTATAACAGTGGAGACGCCGGAGGAATTGAAACAAGCCATCAATCCTCGAACTGCAATGATATATGTAACCACCAGCAAGGCTTCTGATACTGGCCAGCCTTTCTCGTTAGAGGTTATCGCTCAAATAGCCAAACCTAAAAATGTTCCGCTACTAGTAGATGCAGCAGCGGAGGACTTAACTATTCCCCCAGTCCACTTTCAGCGAGGCGCTACCATTGTAGCCTACAGCGGAGGTAAAGCCATCTGCGGACCACAATGTGCCGGATTAATTTTAGGGGACAAAAACATTCTTATGTCTGCATGGCAGGCAAGTTCACCGCATCATGGTCCCGGTCGCGACAATAAAGTTGGTAAAGAAGAAATGTTAGGCATGCTGGCCGCGGTAGAAGCTTGGACTGCAAGAGATCATGCAGCAGAATGGCAAACTTGGCTCTCTTGGTTAGAGCACATCTCTAAAAAGGTGTCCAAGGTCAAAGGCGTTAGTACTAATATAAATGAACCTACGGATCTCAATAACCATGCTCCTGTTTTGACCGTCTCATGGGATCCCAAGCAATTAAATATTACCGGAGAAGAAGTTGCGGAAGAGTTTGCCAGAAAGAAACCAAGAATTGCTGTGGGTAGTCGAAGCGATGATCAGACTACTTCTATAAGTGTTACCCCTAATCAAATGCAAGCTGGCGAAGAAAAAGTGGTGGCAGACCGTATCCATAAATTGCTTTCCCAAAAACGCAAACCAAGATCAACAAAAATGGAGGCTCCAGGAGTGGATATCAATGGCCGATGGGAGGTGATGGTAGCATTTTTTAGTAGTAAAAGCAAACACCGTTTCTTTATTGAGCAAGATGGAAATTGGCTCCAGGGGATTCACCAGGGTGACTATTCTAATCAAGAATTGGTGGGTACTGTTGAAGGTAATCAGGTGAAACTTCGCAGTGATATGCGGATCCCAGGTAATGGTATTACCTTTATGTTTTCTGGAACTGTTTCCGGAGACATGATGGAAGGTTCAGTCTTTCTGGGGGAGTATCTCAATGCAAAGTTCACTGCTAAGCGAGCTAAATATAAGAAGGAGCTTAAATCCGTATCGATTCCAGGAGGACCACCGCTCGAAAGTTAAGCATGCAACTGATGGTGAAGTCGTGAGCCAGGCCGAACCTCATTAAAAGAAGAGGAGCTATTCCGCTTCCTACCGGGATCATAAAAAAAGCCATCTGTCTGAATGGCTCTTTTTATAAATTTAGAAAAGGGTGAATTTAGCTGATCACTTCTACATTGACCGCATTCATTCCCTTCCTCCCTCTTTCAACATCAAACTTTACGTTGTCATTCTCACGAATTTCATCGATAAGTCCACTTTCGTGAACGAAAATGTCTTCACTTGAATCTGTAGGCTTAATAAAACCAAAACCCTTGGTATTATTAAAAAACTTTACTGTTCCTTCTTGCATTACTTGTTAAATTATTTGTTTTGAAAATTATTAAATGTGAAATGTTTAATGGAATTACTATTCCAAGGGCAATCACTTATCCCCTATCTCTTTGTTTATTTTTTGATTTTTTGTTTTGAGTATTCACAAAACCTCGGTTCTCTAAAAATGTAAATTGTGATTCTTAAAAAATTTGATTTGCTTGAAAATTATTGGTGCGGCGTTTTTAATCTTTGGGATATCAATGGTCTTAAACAATCTTACTCAAACATCGCGCCAGTTATTTTAGGCTAAAATATGTAGTTAGCAGTTCTTTTTTATTTACTAACGGAAGGGATAAAAATTAGTTATAAAACCAGGCTATGATAAAATAAGAAAGGATACTCCAACAATTACAACTACAAAGCTACACCTAATTTATGACTATTTCAATCAGCTGACTTTTCCCTCAGTAACCCAAAGATTAAACTGGGAGATAAAATGATTGCTTTTACTGTTCGAAATAACTAGTATTTGAGATGACACAAAAGCTAAGTTGGAAGGAGAATATTGATGAGCTCTATCCTAAGATAGCAGGTCAGATAAAAGAAACACCTTTAAAGGAAGCTTACTCATTAGGTCAACTATGTGACTGTAACCTGTTCCTGAAACTTGAAAATGAGCAGATCACAGGATCCTTCAAGCTACGGGGAGTAGCCAGTAAATTTTCGGAGTTGGTTCACACCGGCTCTGCTCCAAAAGAAGTAGCTGCGGCCTCTACCGGCAATCATGCTGCAGCCGTTTGTCATTTAGCTCCGTACTATAATTGCCACCCAACCATATTTGTTCCAGAGACTATCACGAAATCCAAGTTGAATAAACTGCAGCAAAGTGAGGCACAAATTAAGATAGAAGGAGCTCAAAGCGGGGAGTCCGAATTGCTATCAGTCAAGTATGCAGCTGATCACAATATCCCATTGATCCATCCCTACAATGATGTGGCTGTAGTAGCAGGCCAGGGAACCATAGGTTTTGAATTGATCAAACAATTAAATTCATTTGAGATGGTTTTCGTACCTGTAGGGGGTGGAGGCTTGATCTCTGGTATCGCGGCATACCTTAAAGAGACTAATCCGGAAATACAAGTGATCGGCGTACAACCCGAAAATGCCTCTGAAATGGCTGCCTCGATCCAAGCCAATCAGGTAGTGCCTGCTTCTACCCTCCCTACGCTATCAGATGGTACCGCAGGTGGACTCGACCCGGATACCATTACTCTGGATCTCTGTAAGAGATATGTCGATGAGTTTATTTTAGTAAGTGAGGAAGAAATAGCCCGAGGACTATACTTGACTTATAAACATACTCGTATGAAAGTGGAGCCTGCTGCCGCGCTTACCATTGCCGGGATATTAAAATCTATGGAAAAGGTCAGGGATAAGACTGTGATCGCTATTATCTGCGGAGGAAATATTGCAGAGGAAAGGTTTGAGAAGATCATTGCGCCTTATCATGACTAAAGCTGTTACAATGAGAATAATAGAAGCATTCTACCAGAGCATGATCTCATCTCACTAATGGACACAATTCTTAATAGGCCCATTTTTAAAGCCATATAATTCCGCTATATTCATTATTAGTAACCCAAAACAAAATCTGGTCAACCATGAAAAATACCTGCCTTTTAGCCGCCTTCCTATTTATAGGAAGCTGTTTCGCTCAAGAGAACCTCAATTACCAAAAGCCACCTCAGGCCATACTCGACCTGGTGGACGTACCAATGGCGCCATCAGTGCGGATCGATAGCAAAGGTGAATATATGATGCTACGGTACCGTGACACATACAAATCAATAGCAGAGCTTTCTGAACCGGAAATGAGATTAGCCGGACTGCGCATAAATCCCAAGACCAATATTGGAAGCCGGACTCGGTATTACAATAACATTGAAGTCAAGAAAACCACGGATCTCAACTCAAGCAAAGTAGATGGTTTGCCATTAAATCCACTTTTGGCAAATTTTACCTATTCGCCCGATCAAAGCCTGGTTTCTTTCACAAATACCACTGAAAGCGGAGTAGAAGTGTGGTTGTTGGACATAGCCAAAGCCAAAGCAACAAGGCTGACAGATGCAACGGTAAACGCAAATCTAGGCAGGCCAATTACCTGGTTTAAGAATAATAAGGCACTTCTGGTCAAGATGCTACCGGCCCAGGGAAGCTTATTAATAAACACAGCCGAAGCGGTACCAACCGGCCCAACTGTTTCGATAAGCGAAGGAGAAAAAGCACAGAACCGCACCTATCAAGACCTGTTAAAGAATCCCAATGATGAGCGTAATTTTGAGACATTAGCTATTTCTAGTATCTACAAAATTGGGTTAAACGGAGAAAAGGAAGAGTGGTTGCCGGCTGCCATGTATCGTGAGGTTTCTTTCTCACCAGATGGCCAATATGTGTTGGTAAGTAAAATAGAAAGACCTTTCTCTTATATAGTTCCTTACTACCGATTTCCCTTCGAGACTTCAGTTTATGATCAATATGGAGGCTTAGTACAGCAGGTACTGCAGGTGCCGCTTGCTGAGGTATTGCCAAAAGGTTTCATGGCGGTTAGAGAAGGCAAGCGTAACATGAACTGGCGTAAAGATCAACCAGCCACTCTGGTTTGGGTGGAGGCTTTGGATGGAGGAGATCCGGAAAACAAAGTGGAGTTTAGAGATGAAGTATTCCAGATAGCAGTACCTTTTACTGGTCAGCCAAAGTCGTTGTTAAAAACTATGAACCGCTTCAATACTATTTTGTGGGGCAATGATCAGGCAGCGATAGCTTACGACTATTGGTGGAACAATAGAAATACCAAGACTTATGTATTCGATCCAGGCAATGGTTCGGTAGCCCCTAAAGTAATTTCAGATCGAAATTACCAAGACCGTTACAACGATCCAGGTGACTTTGCCACGGTTAAGAATGAGTTTAATGAGCGTGTACTGGCTATAGACAAAAGCAAACTTTATCTCTCTGGTGAAGGTTTCACCGAAATGGGGCAATTTCCATTTATCGATCAATTTAATCTGAAGACCCATAGTAAGACCAGACTATATCAATCTGATTATAGTGACAAGCTCGAGACAATATACGATGTCGTGGATCTAAAAAGAGGCCAGTTCCTAGTGCGTGTAGAATCTCAAAATGAGTACCCGAACTACTACATCAGGGATATCAAACAAAATACTCCCCTGATTCCACTCACCTCTTTCGAAAATCCTTTTAAGAGCATAGAAGATGTACATAAAGAAGTAATCACCTATAAACGTGAAGATGGCTTGGAACTTGAAGGCACTTTGTATCTTCCTTTAAATTATGACCAGCAGAAAAAAGAAAAAGTACCCATGATTTTGTGGGCCTACCCCAGAGAATTTAAGGACAAAAGCAGTGCTTCTCAAAATACCTCAAACCCAAATGAGTTTATCTACCCCTATTATGGATCGCCAATTTATTGGGTCACTCAAGGATATGCTGTTCTTGATAACGCTGCGTTCCCAATCGTCGGCGAAGGTGAAGAAGAGCCAAATGATACCTTTAGGGAACAACTGGTGGGCAATGCTAAAGCAGCTATTGATGCGGTGGATAACCTGGGCTATATCGATCGAACCCGCGTAGGTGTAGGTGGACATTCCTATGGAGCATTTATGGTAGCCAATTTGTTGTCTCATTCCACTTTGTTTGCTGCCGGGATCGCCCGAAGCGGTGCCTATAATCGCACCCTTACACCATTCGGTTTTCAAAGCGAAGAACGTAGCTATTGGGATTCCCCTGAAACTTACTATACCATGTCACCTTTTATGCATGCTGATAAAATGAAAACCCCTTTATTGTTGATTCACGGAGAAGCAGATAACAATTCGGGTACCTATCCACTGCAAAGTGAAAGATATTTCAATGCCCTAAAGGGTTTAGGCGCTACGGCTCGTTTGGTTATGCTACCTAAGGAAAGTCATGGTTACCGGGCAAAGGAAAGTGTATTGCATCTCCTATGGGAACAAGATCGCTGGCTTGATAGATATGTGAAAAACCGGCAAAGCCTGGAAGCAGCGGACCTGGTACCTAATGATTGAGGAGTAGCTCAACTGATACTTATGATTTTAGTCATTAAACTATTGGTTATTAAGGCATTGAACAATTACTAGTTATGTACTATTGTTTATTGTAAACCTGATCACCATTTACATAGGTAGCTTGGATTTCAATATGGCCCTCGGTCAAAGTAAACAAAACTAAATCCGCCCGCCTGCCTATGGCTATCTCCCCTCTATCTTCTAAACCTAATAACCGAGCCGGGTTGCGGCTGGCCATATGGATAGCCTCGGCCAAGGAGCATTGAGTGAACGACATTATATTTTCGATCCCCTTGGTTATCAAAAACGAGGCACCAGCTAGCACATCCTGAGAGGGCATCCTTACCATGCCATCCGCAGTAACTTCTACCTGGGTTTCAAAATCCTCATATAGACCTGGAGCAGCACCTGCTAGACGCACTACATCGGAAACTAATAGGGTATTCTCCGGACCTTTCACTTTGTAGAAAGTTTGTACTTCTTCCGGTCTTAAATGAAATCCATCAACAATAATGCTAGCCATGAGCCTGTCGTCGGCCAGTTGAGGCCAAATGGGATTGTCATGTCGGTGGATCATATTTGCACAGCCATTGCCTAGATGTGTTGATACACTGGCTCCAGCATCTGTCGCTTGTTTTATGATTGCCGCCGATCCATCATGATGCCCCAGTGCCACTACTATCCCCTGCTGCTTACACTTTTTTATAAAATCAATTGCACCTTCTAACTCAGGGGCTACGCTTACTTCCAAGATCCTTTGGTTAGAAGCCTTATACCAACTTTCGAACTCATCCCAATCTGGTGCTCTAATATGTGGTTTGGGATGTACTCCCCTAAAGCCATCCAGTGGGGAGATGTAAGGGCCTTCTAAATGAAACCCTGGAACAGATTGCGCGATCTCAGGATCTTTAATCGCCTCTGCCAGTATGGTGAAATTCTTATGCAGTCTCTCCCGGCTTTGCGTAGTCAGGGTGGGCAGATAAGTTGTAATACCCTGCTCCCAAAATGCCTGAGTGATCTGGCGCACTTTATCGGTAGTGAGATCGCTGCCCGTAAATGAATAGCTAAGATAGCCGTTAACTTGATGATCAATAAATCCCGGCGCAATATATAACTCGTTCATATTGGGATCGCTGAGTTGATCTATTCTGGTGATATCAACGATCTTACCGTCTGCTATCGCAATCTCCACCAAGCTTTGGTCCAAATAAAAGATCCCTTCTATTACTTGATCCACTTTAGGCGTCTGGCCTTGTATGGAAAAATAAAACAGCAGACAAAACAAGCTTGAAATTATATTACGCATATCAGAGGTTTTTAAATACTAGAACAAATCAGCAAGAGCAAAATAAGTGGTTATCAGTCCAAATAGAAGCACCGCACTGATACCAAGATTGGTCTTTAAGCCAGCCTTGTATTTTCCCATTATAGCACTTTGATTTAAAAGTATCAAAATAGGAATAGTGACAGCAGGTAAAATGCATGCCTGAAAAGCCTGGGAGAAGATCATCATAGCGGGAGGCCGTTCATCGATAAACTGGAGTCCAAAGCCAAACAAAAGCCCGATCCCGCCCAAGATCCGGAACAAGGGAGATCGAATATTTCGAGGAGTTCCTCGATAATCGCTGATAAGCCAAGGGGCGATCAATACAATCGGAAAAACCGTTGATAATGCTGCGCCGGTAATACCTAGAATAAGGACAAACGCGGCTACCTTCCCTCCCAGCGGCTGGAACAGCTGGATCATTTCAACGGTATCAGTGAGCTTAAGTCCCATCAAATGCAAAGTGCCGGCGGAGACGGCCATAATGATCCCACTTAAAAACAGCATCGTGGTTGCGGACACAAAAGCATCTCTTTTCTCAGTCTTCAGGTCTTTTACATCCCAGTTCTTTTCCGCCACCACAATACTGCGAATGATAAAAACTGCAGCAGAGCAAGTGGTTCCAGCCATAGCCGCGATCAATCCAAAGGCCCCAGGTTTCTGCGGTATTTGTG
>JBPCUG010000024.1:0-3805 GCA_051011275.1 Cyclobacteriaceae bacterium
TGTATACAAAGTGCGGGTAAGCGGCTCCGGGACTTGTAGAATATATGCGAAGTCAGAAATAGACATGCGAGTGAGCGGCAGTGGCAATGTGTACTACAAGGGCGATCCGGATAAAGTGTACAGTAGCATTTCGGGTAGCGGATCATTGAAGAAGCTCTGATAGTTGTCTGCAAGAAATTAAAAGGATGGATTTGACAGTTCATCCTTTTTTATTTAGCCCTCATCTAAAGTGTCCTGCCGACACCTTTAAGGGAAATTATTTTTCTTATATTCCACAAAATGTAAGCCTTTCTTTATGGATGTACGAGTAAAGTTCTTAGGAGCAGCAAAGTCAGTAACCGGGTCGAAATATCTTTTGGAAATAGACGATTTCAAACTGATTATCGACTGCGGTTTGTTTCAAGGGAAAAAGGAACTAAGAAGGCGTAACTGGGATGATTTGCCACAAAACTCTGACGACATAGACGCCATGGTAATTACCCACTCGCACATCGATCATATCGGGTATCTACCTAGATTGATTAAGCAAGGATTTAACGGACCGATCTATTGTACCAGCGCTACTAAGGATCTAATGGAGATCATGCTTAAGGACTCAGCTAAAATCCAGGAGGAAGAAGCAGCTTTTGCAAAAAGGAAGGGGTACTCAAAACACAAAGATCCGCAACCTCTATATGGTACGGAGGATGCTGAAGCAGCCTTATTAAACCTAAAGGCTTGCGACTACGACAAAAATGTTAACGTGCATCATACCATAGGAGTGAAATTTTACAATGCCGGACATATATTAGGTTCGACATTGGTAGAAGTTACACTGCATGGAAACGAACAAGATAAAAAGATCGTTTTCTCCGGAGATCTTGGGCGGTATGATCAGCCGGTTCTTCGCGATCCGGAAGTGATTGAAGAAGCAGATATCTTATTCGTTGAATCAACTTACGGAAACAAAAAAAATCCGCCTGTTTCGCCAAAGGATTCTTTAGCTGAAGTAGTAAACGAGACGGTAGCTAACGGAGGTTGCTTGCTAATACCAGCCTTTGCTCTAGGTCGCACGCAGTTGTTGATCTATTATCTCAAGCAGCTTTTGGAGGAAGGGAAAATTCCAGATCTGCCGGTTTTCATCGATAGCCCAATGGCCATCAAAGTAACAGCACTTTATAAAAAGCATTTCAACGACCACAAATTAAGAGAAGAGGAGCTCGAAGATTCGGTATTCGATTACAAAAATCTGCGGTACTGTAAAAGCGCTCAAGACTCCAAAGCTATTAATGACCGAAAAAAGAATGCCATTATTATTTCTGCCAGCGGGATGTGTACCGGTGGTAGGATCATACACCACCTTTATCACCGGCTGCCTAGAGAGAAGGACACTGTATTATTTGTCGGCTATCAGGCAGAAGGTACCAGAGGCCGGCGTATTTTGGAACAAGAAGAAACCATAAGGATCTTTGGAAAGGATGTACCTCTTAACTGCCAGGTGCGCCATATCAACGGCCTCTCGGCACACGCAGATCGGTCTGAAATACTTCGCTGGCTGGGTAACTTTAAGAAAGGTCCGAAATATACTTTTGTAGTGCACGGTGAGGTCGAGAGCGCTACGGCATTAGCGGATTCTCTGAAACAAGATTTCCAGTGGAATGCAGTAGTACCAGATTATCTTGAATCATTCCAGTTATTCTCAAATATCTAAGATCCCTTCATACATCAGTTGAAGCAGGATAAGGTTCTTTAAAAAAGTTTAACTTTATCATGCAACCGTTACCGCTTTTATAGCATCATAAAAGCAGAGTATCTCATATGGGGTTAAACGTTTACCAATCCAGCTCGGAAGAAACACTTATTGAGGCCTGCATTCGCCAGGATGGTCGGGCGCAAAAGGAGATGTATGAAAAATTTGCACCTCGCATGTACTCCGTCTGTATGCGATACATAAAAGAGGCACAAGTGGCTGAAGATATATTGGTCACCGGCTTCATGAAAGTTTTTGAGAAAATTGATAGTTACAAAGGTACCGGTAGTTTGGAGGGATGGATCAGGCGGATCATGGTCAACCAATCTCTCTATTACCTACGCAAGCATAAGAATATGTATTTAGAAGTGGACATTGAAAAAGCAGATGGAGTACTGGACTGGGAGTCACTAAACAACGCGCTTGAGGCTGATGAGCTTATGCAAATGGTGCAAAACCTTCCAGTAGGATATCGATCAGTATTTAATTTATATGCTATTGAAGGCTATTCGCACCGTGAGATAGCGGAAGCCCTCAATATCAGTGAGAATACTTCGAAGTCACAGTTGAGCAGAGCCAGGACATTATTAAAAAAGCAATTGGAAAACAACGAAACCGTAATCCAAACCAAATTAAGAAGACATGAGTAATGACAATCTAGATCGGTTATTTGAACAAAAACTTTCAGGACATAAGATAGCGCCATCGGCGGGTGCCTGGAACAAGTTGGAGAGTCGATTGCAAAAGAAAAGGAAGCCTTTTTGGTTATGGAGCAGGATGGCTGCGGCCCTGTTGTTACTTGCCTTGTTCGGCTGGTTAGTGATCGGTTTGGTCGATAATCCATCATCCGGGCCCAATCAAGTAGCTGAGCAAGATCAAATTAGTCAGCCAAGTACTCCTGAAGCGTCTGCAGTGGAAAATACAGTGACTTCGAAGCCAGAGGGCCAACCGGACGGAGAGGTTGAACAAAATAATGAGATCTTAGAAACCACAGATCACAAAATCAGTTCAGTACCCTTAGCAAGTCAGTCTGAAGTACAGCCATCCAAGAGTACTAATCCGGTCCTTGAGGATAAAACTCGAGGTCAGTTGCTGGCAGAGCAAGAGTCCAAGCCTCAAGAGGTTGAGGCAACTCTTGAGGCCGATCCCAATATCGCTCACACTATTGAGGAAAAAGAAGAGGTATTAAAGCAAGATGAAACCACTCTACCTATGGCTGCAGTAACTGAAAATAGTACAGTTGAAAATGTAACCGCAGAGAAAAGAAAGAGAACACCCATTAAGATCACATACAAAAGATCTTCCGGATCTTCTGAACAAGCGTTATTGGCAGACGACAGTGAGACCAAAAAACCTACGAGAATAGAGAAAGTGTGGCAAAAGGCAAAAGCTATAAAAGCAGACGACTTGAGCATAGGAAAGCTAAGAGCGGCAAAAGATGGCCTATTGGCTTTCAGAGGAGATAAGAACAAACAAAGTAAATCAAATTAATCATGAAATTAATTACCACAATTATACTCATAACCTTGGCCCCATGGGCCTTGTATGGACAAGATGCAAATAATGTCGAACTCAAGGATACGGTGATCATCGAGTTTGGCAATAACAGCAAAATGGTCATCTATTTGAAAGATAAGGAGGACTTGGAGTCACTGTTAGACTATGACATCAATGCTATGCTTGAAGACCTGAGCATGACCATTGATTCCGCAGAAGCAGATACCAACTACTTAGTACTAGAGGATGATAGCGGGGAGCGATATCTTTCCGACACCACGATTGTCGTAGAAGAGGAAGATCGCAATTTGGAACCGGAGGAGGAAGAAATAAATATCAAGATAGGCAATATAAAGCTTACTGGAAAAATAAAAGACTGGGATGAATACGAGGAAGAAGTAGAGGATTGGGAAGATGGTCCGAATTTCAAAACCACAACTTACGAAGAGGAGCATGGCAAGACCCAAAGTCATTTTGAGATTGATCTTGGTGTGAATAACTTTCTTGAAAATGGTAACTTCCCGGACGATCAAGATGCACCCTATTCAGTAAAACCTTGGGGGTCCTGGTATATAGCTT
>JBPCUG010000025.1:0-5770 GCA_051011275.1 Cyclobacteriaceae bacterium
AGGGGAAAATAGCCAATCAGTTGATCTGAAATACTTCCAATAGGACGGTAATAGACCAGGATCTCATATTGATTTTCTGTTTCGTAATTGTTTCCCTCAAAATAGTAAGATTTCTTAGGATCCTTAATCAAGTAAAGGTAATTATACCAACCTTGTTTTAACAAAAGGGTGCCAGTGTACCCACGCAATTCAGTGTCATAAGTTAATTTTGAGCTATTATCAAAACGCCAGTTGGTTAAAGCCCCAAAAATAAATACATCTTCAGGCAGTTTTTGCTCTGAGAGTAGAAAAAAGTGAGTATATACATATTCCGCTGTAATCTTGGCCGGGTCAGTTTCCAAGCTTCTTATTACGTACTCACCGTTTATATCGTTGTAGGAACCATAAGCCTCATGAGCCCTACCCTTATCCTTTAGGACAAAGGCATCTACTCGATCATCCTTTTTGTCAATTGCTCCTATGTTTTGACCAACGGAATTAATGGCCCTTAGATCAAAGAAACGAAACTCGTTGCCAGCAGGAAAATTGTTTTCTAGGTTAAAATATTTGTACTCTAGAACCTTACGGACTTCATTGACGAAGGTGGGCTGTAGAAGTAAAGCATTGTCCCATCTTTTGTTTTGTCTTACCATTACTTTTACTTCCTCAAGTGGATTGGAGCTGGAGAGATTCGCATAACCTACCGAAAAGTTTACCTGCTGATTGAGTGTCCTCTCCGCAATCCCTGATGACAAACCCACATCTGCTTCCAGTTGTACGCGATTTTCATAGACCAAAAACCTACGACTAAGCATAAGATCTTCTTCCTTACCGTCGCGATATACCTTTACTAAATAATTACCTGGAACTTTTACTTTCGGTAATTCAACTGTGTAATGCGTATAGGGAATTCTGGAGGCTCTGGAATACTCGTAGTCACTAATAGGAAATTCATTATAAATAACCAGGAACTCCTGATCTCTCAATTGGGAAGGCGTCCAGTCGAAATCACAATGAACAATTTTCGCATACAAATTTTCGTAGTCTGCACGCAGCTTGTCAAATTCCAGCATAAGACGGTAGTCGGCTTGTAATGGAACAGCTGCTGGCTGCACTCTATTGTCATAGGAATTAAGTTGGTTGTACAGTCGTACTGTTTTGACATTTTCGTCGTAGATATAGTTGTCGTAGATCAATCTTTTGGCCACTGTGGTCCCACTTGAACCAACTGTAGATTCTAGAGGCAAGCAACCTGTTACAATAAACAAGGAGAGAATTAATATTTGCCGTATCGGCTGGCAGGGCCCATTCTTAAACATAGGTTTGGATGGCTTAAAGCGTGACTAATATATAAAATCTTCGGTTTACAACCTTTTTATTGGTTATTGTGTCTTAACTTTATTAGAGGAACACCTATCAATTTGAAGTTTGTCCCGGCCATTAATGCAAAATGAAGATAAGCTCATAGAGGGTTGCTGCAAAGGCGATAGAATGATGCAGCAGGAGCTTTATCAGCGTTTTTCTAAGAGAATGCTGGTAATCTGTATGCGCTATTCTAAAGCGACGGAGGATGCGGAGGATATTTTGCAAGAGGCCTTTATTAAGGTTTTTCAAAATATAAATAAATTCCGCAAAGATTCCTCCTTGGGTTATTGGATCAAAAGGATCGTAATAAATACTGCTTTAAACTATCAACGGGGTAAGCTGTATCTTTTTCCAATGGTTGACATTCAGGATGTAAACCATAACGTAGAAAAAGAAACTGTTTTGGATCGATTTCATTTTAATGAGTTACTTGAAATGGTACAAGCTTTACCGGTTGGCTGCCAGGTCATATTTAACTTATATGCAATTGAGGGTTATCCTCATAAAGAGATTGCCAAGCAGCTCAACATAAGTGAGGGCACCTCAAAATCACAATATGCCAGGGCAAAAAAGTTGTTGCAGCAAATGGTAGAGCAGTCAGAAAAAGTGAATTATGAAAAGTTCCAATAAAAGCAAGATGGGAGATTTCGAAAGGAAGTGGAGCGAAGCCTTTGAAGGAGCGGAGGCAACTCCATCAGATGAATTGTGGACAGGTATTCATGCCAAGCTTGCCAATGCCGAAGCCGTCACTTATAAAAAGCGTATGGTTTACTATCGATGGGCCGCTGCTGTAGCGTTGCTTCTTTTGATTGGGCTATCTACCTATACTTTTGTGAAAACCGATCAAAATGAAATAGCAAATCAGAATATTGTTGATCGAGGGCCAAACCCGGAGTCATCACCAGTGTCTGCTGACAACACTGGTTCTCAGGATGATAAACTTCAAGCCACAGAAGATAGTCAAATGGCAGATCAAAGAAGTTCAATAGATGATCAAAATGCTGGCAATATTGATGCAGATGGCCAAAGTAATGCTGATCAGAATATTGCCAACCACCAGCCTATAGATCAGAAGATTGTGATGGAGGAGGGAGATGACCTCTCTAGTGACAATACTGATAGTACCACGGATCGACCTTTAGCTAGCTCAGGTCAAAGTGATGACGAAATTTCAACCGAGCATAATTCCAAAACTGTTGGACCGGAGGTATTCGAAGAGGTACAAGATCAAAAGGCCCTAGCTCAGGCTCAAACAGCACAAGCGCCATCTGAAGTTGGAGAACAGGCTGGTGCCACTAATGCTGGTGCCACTAATAATGACAATTCAGCAGTTCCATTGCAAAATGACCAAAAGCCTCTTGCTGCAGTCAAGTCAATTGTAAAGCCACAGGAGGATCTTGCAGAAAGTGAGGCAAAAATAGCAAGTGCAGCGGAAAGCACTTGGATAGCCCTGGCCAGATCGAGTGCTGAAGTTGATGCCGTTGCAGTCAAGCCTCAGCTAGAGCATATATATCTTGTTCCTGTCGTTAACGTTTATCAGCCGATACAAAAGCAGCAAGCACCAAAACTGTGGGCCGGATTAAGTTTCGCTCCCGGAAGCTTCGACCCCAACTATCGTCAGCAAGCGGCCGAAACGCAACTGGTAGCAGCCGCAGCTCCTAATGCCCAGAGCTCTTTTATAGTGAAGGAGGATAGTAATCCTGGTTTATCAGTAGCTATGGGTATGGATGTTGGAATGAATTTGGGTCGTCGTTGGAAAGTAACCAGTGGGTTGCAATACTTTAATAGCTCAGTTGATGCCAATACCAATGCCGTAGCTGAGGCAAGTAATACACCAGTCTACAATTCATTTTCATCCTATGACTTAAGTGCAGCGGGTCGGGGAATAAATTCTGGACGCTACATTTTTGCTCCTGATACAGACCTGCAGAGCACATTTGAATTTCTCTCTGTTCCTGTGGAGGCAGGCTATGTAGTGATAGACAGAAAAGTACAAGTTGTTTTAAATGCAGGAGTGGGCACCAACATCTTTATTAAGAACAATATTCAAGATAAGCAGAATAACCTAGCTGATGTTACCATTACGCCAGGAGCAGGGGCACCTTTTAAGACGGTTTACTTTAATGGCCTGATGGGAGCGGAGGTCTTGTACGGTATTGGTGATCAGTTTAACATTTCCCTCAAACCACAGTATAGAACTGCACTCAATGATTTCACAAAATCAAACAGTGAGTTTTCAAGTCGTCCAAGTGCCTTTGGTGTATCACTCGGTGTGCAGTACAATATAAAGTAACAAGTTTCCTGCCCTGGCTTACATTGAGGTTACAGAATCTTCTGTAAATACTGTCCAACCTTTACAAGCCAGTAAGTGTCTATACATTATATCGTTGATAAAGACCTAAAACCCATGAATGAAAAACTTAAAAACCTATCTGAAGTAAAGTACAGTTTTCTAGCCACTCTTGGATTAGTTCTGGTATGGGTACTTGTTTTGTTGTTCTCCAGTTGTACTGATGATTGTGAAACCATAGAAACCTATACTTACTATGAGGCGGTTTACGCTACCGCTGCCGATGTCAGGGCTTCCTTCGATACACAATCAGCAAGAGACTTGAAAGCCCCAGGAAAAATATACCGTAAGAACCAGCACCTCTTCATAAACGAGCTGGGAAAAGGGATTCACATTTAGAACAACCAAGGAAAGGAAGCGCCCGTAGCCAAGGCATTTATAAATATCCCAGGGAATTACGATATGGCGGTTATGGATGACATCTTATATGCTGATAGTTTTGTAGATCTTTTAATTATTGATATTAGTGATTTGAATCATATCAAGCTGATCGATAGACTTGAAAACGTTATTGATTATGTAGAAATTATGGGGTTCTATTCCAGTGCAGAGACAGGATTCGTTACCGATCTGATAGAACGAGAATCCAGGCAGGTTTATACTTGTGATCAAGTTGCAGTTTTACCTGATAGATCTGGTGGTGTCTGGCTCTCGTCAGGAGCAAGTCTTGAAAATTCCAGGTTTGATTCGTTTTCGCAAGGGGCTGGTTTAGGAGGCTCTCTGGCTCGGTTTACTTTGAACAAAGATTTTCTTTATATAGTGGATCAATCCAATCTGCACGTTTTTGATATCTCTACAAGAGAACAACCACTAAAATCAAATACTGTCAACCTTGGTTGGGGCATAGAAACTATATTTCCATATCGGGATCATTTATTTGTAGGCGCTAATAATGGCATGCACATTTTAGACAATTCCGATCCGCAGAACCCGTCCTATCTTAGTGGATTTAGTCATGCTAATGCATGTGATCCAGTGGCAGTAAGAGGAGACTATGCTTACGTGACATTGAGGTCTGGTAACGAATGTGAAGGCTTCACGAACCAGCTGGACGTAGTCAATATTAAGGATATTGCAAACCCTCAACTTGAGAAAACCTATCCCATGCAAAATCCTCATGGATTGGGTATCGACTTTAATACTTTATTTCTTTGCGAAGGCGAGCATGGACTAAAGGTATTTGACATATCCGATATTGATAAAATAGATCAAAATCAGTTGAGCCATGTAAAGGGGTTGAGCGCATTTGACGTGATACCTATTGACAGCCACTTAATGATGATCGGTGAGAATGGTTTATATCAGTTCGATTACTCGGACCCGTCGAACCTAAAATTGCTAAGCATCATTCCAATCAGTCAGGATTAATTTCAAGATTACTATGAGAAAACTGGTACTATGTCTGGGTGTATTTCTATTATGGCTACCACTAAAGGCCCAGATAAAAGCACCCACCAGAGTTGACAAAGTAGTGCTTATAAATGGCAGTGTACTTTACGGCTGGGTAACTGAAACCTACGGCGATGATATGATGACTATTGATATCGATACCGAAACTCAAGTGCGCTTGTCAGCAAATAAGGTTGAAAAGGTCAAGTATAATCGACCAAATCCTCAGCTGATATACAGTCAGAGACAAAAATACTTTCACCGCTTTGAAGCTGGAATACTTTTAGGCCGGACATCCGAATGGACAATAGTTGATGGCACCTTTACAGCTCATACCGTCCACGGATATCAGCTTACCGATCTGCTGGGGATAGGGGTAGGTGCTGGGTATGATCGCTACGGCACTTCTCAGCATCTACCTATTTACTTAGGGCTGTCGGGAGAAGTTCTTCATGGGAGATTGAGCCCGTATTATTTTATAAATACCGGATTCAGCCATGCTTGGGATCGACAACGATCGAATTTTCAGGATGTAGTAGAAGCCGATGGTGGCTTAATGTTCCAAGCCGGCGCGGGTCTGAAGATCAACCTCTATAAGCATTCATTGCTTCTTAGTGTCAGCTATAAGCAACAGGAATCTCGATTGTATACTGGCGGTGATGGAGTCCCTAATCGCCTCTCATTTAC
>JBPCUG010000026.1:0-4215 GCA_051011275.1 Cyclobacteriaceae bacterium
CAATTATGCGAAAGATCATCGAGATAGAAGAGCAAGGTGCCGAGCTGTTTTTCGGCGAGAAGTCCTTTGAAGTAAATGATCTCCTTCGAACCAATGATGAAGGCTTGGGCTATATCAACATTCTGCGATTGGTAGACATTCAGGATAAGCCAAAAATGTTTTCAACATTTATGTTATGCTTACTGGCCGAGATCTACGAATCTTTTCCGGAGCGAGGCGACAAAGAAGGGCCCAAGTTGGTGATCTTCATTGATGAAGCCCATTTAATATTTAAGGAAGCCTCCAAAAATCTGATGAGTCAGATCGAGAGCATCATTAAACTGATCCGATCAAAAGGAGTGGGAATCTTCTTTTGTACCCAATCTCCGGCCGATGTTCCTTCTGACGTATTAGGGCAATTAGGTATGAAGGTTCAGCATGCACTTCGTGCATTCACTGCTAAGGACCGCAAAGCGATCAAGCTGGCAGCTGAGAATTATCCGGAATCGGAATACTACCAAACAAACAAAGAACTAACCGGGTTAGGAATAGGTGAGGCCTTAGTCACCGTGCTCAATGAAAAGGGGATACCGACTCCACTTGCACGAACCCTTTTGACCGCTCCCTCATCAAGAATGGATGTGATCACTTCCGCGGAGTTTAAGAAAGTAATGGCTGAATCTGAGTTGGCGGAAAAATATAATGAAGAGATTGATCGAGACAGTGCCTATGAAAAACTCTCAGCGAAATTGGAGAAAGTGGCTAAAGATCAACAGGCCGAATCAAGGAAAGCAAGTAGGTCCAGTTCGCGCTCCAGGTCGAGAAAGAAAGAGGAGACCTTTATAGAGTCTGCCTCCAAAAATACCATGGTGCGTCAGCTGGGAAGAACGGTAATGCGAGAATTGACCAGAGGTCTTCTAGGGGTACTTGGTGTGCGCCGGTAGGAATATTATTACACAATATTGCGATTGATCCATAGAGGTGGGGGTTTTATCGAATAATTGCCCGGAAAAGCTAATTATTTTATTAACTTGACGTTGCAAAATTTGTTACTAAAGTATGTCTCAAAAAAGAATGTGATTTTGTGATCTTCGGTAATTGACAACTTCAGTGAACACAGTAAGAGAGGTTAAGAATTTCAAAATATTTTTTCACATTTAATAAAAAAATCATGGCAGTACTTAAGGTAATAGAACTCCTGGCTGAATCTGAAAAGAGTTGGGAAGATGCGGCTCAAGGAGCTGTAAAGGAAGCAGGCAAATCACTCAAAAATATTCGGTCGGTTTACATTGCGGAACAAAGTTGTGTAATCAAAAACAACAAGATTGCAAAGTATCGTGTAAATGCCAAGATCACTTTTGCAGTTGAATAAAGTAATAAAGTTTTCATTTTTATATTCAATTAAAATTAATTCCTAAATTTTTAAAATCTAATAACATGGCTAACAGTATTTCACAAATTGAGGGTATCGGCCCTGCCAATGCCAAGAAATTGCAAAAGTGCAAGATTGGCTCAGTAGGAAAACTATTGAAAGATGGTTGCACTAAAAAAGGGCGTAAAGAGATCGCCTCGGTTAGTGGCATTGACGAAGGCAAAGTTTTGAAGTGGGTAAATATGGCTGACCTATTCCGCATCAAAGGAGTGGCTAGTGAATATTCCGAACTTCTTGAAGCTGCTGGAGTTGATACAGTCAAAGAGTTACGTAATCGCAATGCCACAAATCTTCACACCAAAATGGAAGAGATCAATGCCAAGAAAAAATTGGTGCGCCGAACTCCTTCCTCCAAGCAAGTGGATGGATTTGTAAAGCAAGCCAAAAAACTTAAACCTATGGTCACCTATTAGTAGGTTCCCACAATATTTACTATTAGCTCGTGCATTTGTACGAGCTATTTTTTTGTCCTTAGCGTAATATATGGTCTGCCACCCTTTATCGTCGCCATCCTACTGCGTAAAAGGAGACGAAGCCTGCAGAACAATAGTCTCTTTTTTGACCGGATGTACAAAGGTAAGCTTTGACGCATGCAAGCAAATACTCTTATCTTTATTGGGTGTCGGATACCCGTACTTTAAATCCCCGACAATAGGACAGCCCAATGACGCTAGCTGAACTCTTATCTGATGCGGCCGCCCGGTTTTCGGATAAATCTCCAGCCAATAAGGTTTGCTATCACCTTTCAGCAATTTGTAACTTAATATGGCCTTCTTACTTCCTGGTATTTCCTTTTTAAATGCTTTGGTTTTATTCTTCTTGTGGTCCTTTTTCAGCCACTGTACCAATTCCCCTTCTTCAAGTTGCGGCCTTTGGCCAACTAAAGCCAAATATACTTTCTCAATTTCATGGTTACTGAATAGCTGATTCATCCTGCCCAAGGCCTTAGAGGTTCGCGCCATTAATACGATCCCACTCACTGGCCGATCAAGCCGGTGGACCACCCCAAGAAAAACCGCACCAGGTTTTTGATATTTCTCCTTGAGGTATTGCTTACCAAGTTCCACTAGAGGAACATCTCCTGTTTGGTCTCCTTGCACCAACAATCCCGCTGGCTTGTTGATTACAAGTAAATGGTTATCCTCATAAATTACAGGCAAATTCATTCTCTCATTTTGAAAATATAGTTATCAATATGAGGCACATGGCCGGCAATGAGTCAATCCTTTTCGGTATCATATTTCTAGACTATTTCCTTGCTTATAACCTTCCCTGAAGTATCACCAAGGCAAATATGACTAAAATAGGTAACTGTATGATGGATCAAAGACATCGATTTGAAATTCCTCCTCCTTTGAATAAGCGTAAGGTACAATAATTGTGGCTTTAAATAGCCCAAACTTATTTACCACTTAATACCTTAAAGCTATGAAAAAGACATTGTTAGTATTGATGGCCGGTCTGTTGGTATGCGCCTTTCAAACCATGGCCCAGGAAAATGAAATACCTGAAGCAGTAAGTGCTGCATTACAAGCCAAGTATTCAAATGCCGAAAATGTAGAATGGCATGCTAAGAAAGATAAATTCAAAGCCGCTTTTAATGTGAAAGGAAAAAAGATGAATGCAGTTTTTTCTTCCTCTGGTGAGTGGATGAAAACATATAAGCATCTAAGTGTGGAAGAACTCCCCGCAACGATCACTGCTTATGTATCCGAGCAACTCGAAGGTTATGAGATCACTTCAGCATATATTATGAAAGACCCTGAAGGCAAGTCCTACAGCATCAAGGCCAGTAAAGGAGAAGAGATCGTGAAGCTTGCCTTTGACATAGAAGGTAATTTTCTAAGTAAGGAAACCTAAGATAAATTGACCTAAAAAAAAAGAGTACTGTTACCGGTACTCTTTTTTTATTCTCCCGTTCCATTCTCTATCAAATTGAGATTATGGTGCTATCAATTCTCAAATTGATCAACCGGTGCAAAATATGTAGAATATTTTTTATAGGTAATATACTATTAATATATATGCTATATCCTGTTAAATATATGTTTCTGCCACCCGATGGCAATGCTGTCTAAATATAGTACAATTCTCAAATTGGTTAGGCACGATAGTTGGCTTGTTAGAATCAACCAACCCCTTAAATTTTATGGACAAGATTATCTTAGTTATTTTTTTTGGTTTAGCTGTGTGTGGATTGACTAAGCAAAGTAGTGCAGCAATTGAAAAGTCGAGCTCAAGTAAAGAACTATATGCTTTGGTGCCTGATGCTGTTAAGAATACGTTCAGCCAAAGATATAAAGGTGCCCAGCAGATTGTCTGGGACAATAAGGATGATCAATACAAAGCAACCTTCCAATATAAAGGTAAAACCATGTTTGCCTTTTTTGACCGAAGTGGTTACTGGATGAAAAGTTTCACCAAGGTTAACCCGCAAGACCTGCCGGTGAGCGTAATGCTTTATATTCAAGAACATCTTGATGGTTATGAGTTAAGTCGACACTATTTGAGGGCGGATACCGAGGTCGAAAGTTATGCAGTAGCGGTGAAAAAAGGCACCGATTATGTCTGGATGCAGTTTGATCTGGACGGAAAATTTATAAGCTCACAGGTATAACCTGTAAAAATCTAACCTGTCTACAGGCTATGAAAGGAAGCTGAGGCTTCCGGCTCCGAACAGACCTACTAGGTCTGTTCGGTTCATTTTTGCCCCCCTAACTGACACAATTTTCCCTTTTAGCACCCCTAACCTAGGGCGATCTCTCTTAGATTCTGCCAATCTGTCACTAATATGCTCCTAATAT
>JBPCUG010000027.1:0-2866 GCA_051011275.1 Cyclobacteriaceae bacterium
TGACCCTATTAAAGACCTTTACCCGGGCGAAAAAGGCCGTGGCTAAGCACCCCTAACGCACTCAAACATACACACTCTTTACGTATGCGCCTCTTCCATTTGTTCGCTATAGGCGCCTACTAATTGCTGTTGTATTTCATAAGGAACGGCGGCATACTCGGCAAAGCTGCTGCTAAAATTAGCCTTGCCCTGCGTGATCGATCTCAATGTGGTGGTGTACCGGTCTAGCTCCGCCAAAGGTGTTCGCGCCTTTATAATTTGGTAATCACCCTTACTGTCCATTCCCTGTATAACCGAGCGACGGGACTGAAGATCAGTCATGACTTCACCCATCAGTTCTTCCGGAACTACTACTTCAAGGTCATAAATTGGTTCAAGCAACTTTGGGTCGGCCTCAATAAACGCTTGTTTGAAAGCCATGGTCCCGGCAATCTTAAAGGATATATCATTAGAATCAACGGCGTGCATTTTACCATCATAAACCATTACCCTTACGTCCCTTACGTACGAACCGGTAAGTGGCCCTTCTTCCATTTTCTCCAAAACACCTTTTTTGATGGCCGGTAAATACCGCTGGTCTATGACACCACCAACAATGCAGTTGAAAAATACGAGCTTACCTCCCCATGGCAGCTCGACTTCATCTTTACCTCTAACGTTAAATTCAGTTGGATCTGGCATGCCTTCCTGATGAGGTTCGATCTTCATGAAAACTTCACCAAATTGTCCTGCTCCACCCGATTGCTTTTTGTGCCGATAAGTGGAAGTAGCGGCTTTCTGGATAGTTTCTCGATAGGGGATACGAGGTTTGATATACTCTACATCCAGGTTGTAGGTATGCTCTAGAGCCCACTTGACCATGGCCAGGTGCAACTCACCTTGACAGGATATGATCAGTTGTTTAAGCTCCTGAGAGTAATCAATTTCAACAGTTGGATCTTCGGAGTGAATTTTTCTTAAAATCTCTCCTAATTTTTCATCATCACTTTTGTTTTTTGCACTTACTGCCGCCCGGATCCTTGCGCCGGGGAACTGAATAGGCCTGATACCAATCTTTGCCCCCTTTGGATGAAGGGTGTGATTGGTTTCGGTATCCTTTAATTTCAAGGTAGCACCAATATCTCCGGCAACCAGTCTATCGACGCTATGCCGGTTGCGGCCATCCATGATAAAAAGCTGATTGATCCGTTCCGACTGTCCTGTCTGGTGATTGACTAAGTCGGTTCCCAGGCTTACCTGTCCGGAGGTAACCTTAAAGAAAGACATTTTACCCAAGTTGGGCTCCACTAAAGTCTTAAAGATGAATAATACCGGAGGTCCGTCTATGGTATTAGGAGCTTCGCCGTCATCTTCCGTAGGCTCGGGTTTCATTTCCAGTGAAGTAGGGGCTACATTATCAATGAACCCCATCATTCTACCACTTCCCATGTTTTGCTTGGCTGATAAGCAGAAAATGGGGAACACCTCATGATTCATCATACCTACCTTGAGGCCTTGACGCATTTCGTCTTCGCTTAGCGTGCCTTTGTCAAAATACAATTCCATCAAACCCTCGTCATTTTCTGCAGCTTTCTCAACTAGTTCATTATGCAGTTGTTCCGCTTTTTCCTTTTCCTCGTCCGGGATAGGAAGCTTTTCTGGTTTACCTCCTCCAGCCGGGAATTTGTACATGATCATCTTAAGTAGATCTATAATGCTATCAAAACCTTCACCTTGATTAACAGGGTATTGCATTAAAGTTGCGGCGCCTCCAAATCGTTTTTTAACCGAATCCAAAGTAGCTTCAAAATTAGACTTTGGATGATCGAGCTGATTAAATGCAAGGATAACTGGCTTTTGATAGCGGTCTGCATAGTTCCATATTAATTCAGTTCCCACCTCAATACCATGTTGTGCGTTGATCAGCAGCACACAGGTATCAGCAACTCGAAGGGATGAAATGATCTCTCCTACAAAATCATCCAATCCAGGGGTGTCCATAATGTTGATCTTATAATTCCGCCACTCTGTATGCAAAGCGGTGGCGTATACCGAGTTGCCCCGTTCATGCTCTATTTCGTGATAATCCGATACGGTGTTTTTGTCTTCTACGGAACCACGGCGATTGATAAGGCCGGCTTCAAATAACATGGTTTCAGCCAATGTCGTTTTGCCGGATTTAGCAGCGCCGATCAAGACAATATTTTTAATATGTTTTTCATCAAAAACTTTCATAAGGTGTAGGATTTTGGATTAACAGTAAGGAACATATGCAGACTATTACAGAAAGGCATAGAGATTAAATTTACTGTTTGCCGAGCTAAAATACAACTAAATCGAAGATCAATTTTGGCTGAGGCTGATGCGGATTCTTTGTTGCATAAAGCCATTAATATAAATGAGATCCGGTGTCATATTTGATTGGATTAATTAACTTAAATCACTATTAGAAGACAGGTAAACTACTATGAGATGAAAAGGTCCCAAATAAATCAAGCTATCAGAGAAGCTCATGTATACTTTGTAAAATACCACTGGGCGCTTCCTCCAAAACCAAGATGGGATGTCACCGATTTTGGCTTAGACCACTTTGATAAGAATGGTCTGGTGCTAGTAAATCTGGCGGAAGAAGAAGAGTATTGTGAAAAGCTGATGTATGCGCGAAGGGATCAAGTAACACCTGCACATACACATAAGATAAAAAAGGAGGACATCGTGGTAAGACAAGGTGTGCTTAAGGTGCAGGTTTGGCGGGGAAGACCTGAACGATCTACCAACCAATCATTCAATTTACAAATCAATGGCATGATACAGGAACTTAGTTCTGGGAGTATACTAACCTTGTCCGCTGGGGAAAGAGTGACATTAACTCCTGGGATTTACCATG
>JBPCUG010000028.1:0-5061 GCA_051011275.1 Cyclobacteriaceae bacterium
CGATGGAGATGGGGATGGGTTATCCAATGCTCTGGATGCCTGCCCTGAGGAATCCGGACCAATTGACAACAATGGTTGCCCGGAAGTAAAGGATGCAGATGGCAATGTCTTGATCAACTTGACTGAAGAAGAAGAAAGCGTACTCAAAGAGGCTTTTGAAAATTTGGAATTTGCATCCAGCAAAGATATTCTCACTGTTTCCTCTTTAATTAAGCTAGAGGGTCTAGCCGAACTGCTTATCCAGAAAATAAACTACCGACTATTGATCCAAGGCCATACTGACAACCTTGGAGGAGCAGCTAATAATTTAAAACTTAGTCAAGACCGGGCTGAAGCAGTTAAAAGGTATCTGGTGAGCAAAGGAGTAGCTGCTGTTAGGATCACAACTGAAGGCTATGGTGAGGCCCGTCCTATTGCCAGCAATGTAAGCGCTGACGGAAGGCAGAAAAATCGAAGGGTCGAGCTCAAAGTGATCAAGTAAGTTGCTGGATCCGGGAAGCAATTGATTTTACAATCAATCACCCCTGCCACCTCACTTGTAAATCTAGATTGCAAATACCATATCCATGTTACTTCAAACCCTTGGCAAAACTTTTTCTTGCAAAAAATTTCAAACAGGAAAAGAGGAGCAAAGTAAACCTGCACAATTGAATGTTATCACTTTAACTTTTTTTTCATAAATCGAATGGTTAGGTGAATGTTGTTATAATTAAAACGAATCGTTTCTTCTGAAAATGAAAATCTAAAATCCAATGGTTGTACATAAATGTGGCAGACCCAAGTAAACCAAGAAATACATCGATAAGTAAATTTTTTATTTAGCAAAAGTTTTATTTTACACTTTACATTTTATATAAAATAATGTGCGTTGAAGTTGCTTAAAAACGATTGTTTGGTTTATAGAAAGATGGTTTGTATCTTTTCGGCCAAATTACAGTGTTAACTATAAATTATTTTTTATTTAACTAAGGTGTAATGGCCAAAAAGAAACCAACAAAAACCAAAGCAAAAGCTACCAAGAAAGTAGCCAAAAAGAAAAGTCCGGCAAAGAAAAAAGTAACTGCTAAAGCGGCAAAGCCTAAAGCAAAAAAGGCGAAGCCCAAAGCTAAAGCAACTGCTAAAAAACGGACTACCAAGTCGGCAACGGCTGCCAAAAGAAAAACAGCGGCAAAGAAAAAGACGACTCGTTCTGCAGCAACAACTAGAAAAAAAGCTGCAGCGAAAAGAAAGCCTAAAGCGGCAGCAAAACGTAGAACTACCAAAGCGGCAAAACCAAAGGCAGCCGCTAAGAGAAAAACTACCGCAGCTAAGAAAGGTGCGGCCAACAAGAGTACTGGCCATACTGTTCCCAAAGCAATTGCTAAAATGAAAAGAATGAAAACAGTTGCAGAAGCACGCGCTTTCTCAAGAGGTGACAGCAGAGCTACTCTTAAAAAGGCGATGTCTGCAGTGGTTAATCATTTGAAAGCAAAAGGCAGTAAGAAAAAGAAGAAGTAATACTGACGCTTTGATAATAAAAAAGGCTACTCCGTGAGTAGCCTTTTTTATTTCCTTTTCGAGGAGTTTTACATTTTATAATTTAATCCCAAGTCAACAGTGGAACGACTACGGATAACGTTGGTCGAACATTTCCCGGGTCTTATCCGGAAGAGCCAGAAGTATTATTTGTTGATGGGAACCTTGCTTAGTATCTGCTTGATGATATCCTTGGCAGAAACCTCGTCCGCCTCGGCTTCATAGTTAAGCATAATGCGATGATTCATTACATCACCTGCGATCTCTTTTACATCTTCAGGCAGCACATAGGAACGGTTATCAAAAAAGGCCATGGCTTTAGCAGCCAAGTTCAAATTGATACTTGCACGAGGAGAGGCGCCAAACTGAATGTAGTTGCCGGCTTGTTCAAGTCCGTAAGCCTTCGGATCTCTGGTTGCGAAAACCAATTCAATAATATAGTGTTCCAATGATTCGGAAATATTTACCGCATTGATCTCGTCACGAATGGCAAAAATGTCTTCTTTTGTCAGTATGGTATTTACGTCATCATTAAATCTCAGGTTGGCCATCCGGCGCATTACCTCAAGTTCGTCCTCCTTACTGGGATAGTGCACATCCACCTTCATCATAAAACGATCCACCTGAGCTTCAGGCAACGGGTAGGTGCCCTCTTGCTCTACCGGGTTTTGTGTGGCTAGCACTAGGAAAGGTCGGTCCAATGTAAAGGTGGTCTCTCCGATAGTAACCTGTTTTTCCTGCATTGACTCCAATAATGCCGATTGCACTTTTGCCGGCGATCGGTTGACTTCGTCCGCCAAAATGATATTAGCGAAGATTGGCCCTTTTTTTACTTCAAACTCCGTTTTCTGTGGATTGTAGATCATGGTACCAACCAGATCCGAAGGAAGCAGATCGGGGGTAAATTGTATCCGCTGAAAATCTAGATGTAATACTCTAGCTAGAGTATTTACAGTCAGAGTTTTGGCAATACCCGGAACACCTTCCAATAGTATATGTCCTTGTGTAAACAAACCTACCAATAAACGGCTGAGCATATATTCCTGGCCTACTACGACCTTGCCAACCTCGGCAAATACCTGCTTTATCTTATTTTGATGCTCCTGTTTTAACTCGTTAGTGACTGCTTCTTCCATAAAACCTTTAAATGAAACCTGTTAGGTCTAAAGAGACCACATCTGTGGCTGTGAATAGGCAAAAATAACAAAAAAAATCTTACATGAATACGGGTTGTCATAAATCAATTAGGTAATTGATTAACATTAAGTTAACATTGGGCCTTCTTATGTTACTTTATGTTAACTTACTTATCAGTTGGATAATACAGTTGCTCGTGCGGAAGAATTTGACCACCATAGGATTTACAGTTGCCTTATTAGTTGGCATTACAGGGGCATATGCTCAAAGTAGTTAGGGTGGAGCTTTATCTGATCATGAGGAACTGAAGTGCTGGTCCAGTTTTTTTAACAACCAAATAGAGCTCTCTAATCAAGAGTTGGAAGAAGCAAAGGTCCAGCTCACCGCATTTATTGATAAACTTCGAATAAGAAGTACAAAGTACAAGGATCAGAGCCAGTTTCTTAGATACCTATTTTACAAGGTTCATCAAAAATATCTGTCACACTACCGACCCCAATCTAGTTTCACGGATCTACTGGCTACCAAAGAGTATGACTGCCTTACTGGTACAGCTCTTTATGCGATGATCTTGGATGCCTTAGATGTAGATCACAAGATCGTAGAAACTGAATTTCACATTTTCCTTTTAGTGCAGGGTAAGGAATCAGAAATACTTTTTGAGACTACCGATCCTTTATCTGGATTTATCAGGGATGCGAGGCAGGTAAAAGAAACCATTACTCGTTTCAGCCAACCGACTGCTCAAAATGAGGAAGCTTACTATCAATTCAGTTTCAATATCTACAATCATATTGATCTTCGGCAATTGGCTGGCCTGCATTATTATAATCAGGCAGTAAGTTTCTATAACCAACAAAAAATGGAATTGGCTTTGATTAACTTGGAGCCTTCAAGCTATACCCCTATCCCCGGCTGCAAGAATTTAAAGGGTTGATCCAGGTCAGTGCTTCCAACAGATAGATCCATTCCAACAGGGATCAAGGAATTTATTTGCGTCTCAAATAATACCTTCCTTCTTCATCTCATTAGTCAAATTCTTAGCATATGATTTAGAAGCTGATTTCAATGAATTAGGATCAGTGGTCTTAGCTTGTGTCATCCAAACTAATTCTTGAGAGTCAAGATCATAAAGATTGCTCTCTATATAAAACGTAGCAGAGCTAGTGAAGTATCCTGGTCTACGGACCCTATGATAGCTTGTGGTATAGTAATTCCCGAAACGATGATAACGGGTATGAGGATGGTATGTGGTCCGTCCCGGAACATAATGCCGCTCCTTATCAATATCATCTAAACTCACTGTGAGCACCGCATCAAATCCTTTTGCTTTTAACAATCTAGTTAAGCGTTCAATATTGGAGCTCTTGCCTTGAGTATTGGGAGGCAAAAAATTCATGGAAGCTGTGGCCGACATTCCCTTCTGGACCAACTCCTGAGCTGTCTCTTGTTCTAAATTTTGTCGTGCAGTCAAATTTCCTACCAAGCCAATTACCGCGATCTTTTGAAAATGTGGCTCGTGGTAGTCAGGTTTTTTCCAGGAAACTGTAGTCTTGGTTGGGCTGCAGGAGACCAAGACCAGGAAAATTATAAGGTAAACTAATTTATTAAGAAGGTTCATAACTCTTTATTTTTTTCTTCATTAGATTACCACATTAGTAAAAGGTTTAAAACGCGACTTCGTAAAATGCCAAAGTTAAGCGCCGGATTACTGATGTATCGCATCGTTGAGAGTGCACTCGAAGTATTTCTGGTCCACCCCGGAGGGCCATTTTTTAAAAACAAGGATGATGGTTGGTGGACAATCCCTAAGGGATTGGTAGAAGAAGGAGAAGATGCGTTAATGGCTGCCTGTAGGGAGTTTCAGGAAGAAACCGGAATTGTGTCCCATCCACCCTTCATGTCGTTGGGCAGTATCAAGCAAAAAGGCGGTAAGCAGGTGCAAGCTTGGGGTTTTCTGGGCCAATGGCTGGAATCTGATGGTTTTATTTCCAACACCTTTGAAATCGAATGGCCTCCCAGATCGGGAATGAAGCAATCCTTTCCTGAGATTAATCAAGCAAGATGGTTTCCCGAACAAGAAGCACTGATAAAGATCAACTCTGCACAGGCGGAATTGATAGCCAGGCTAAAAGAAAAAATAGGGACTAGTTAGAACCGGCCGATTTTTGAAGTGGATTGAGATTTTAGGAAGATCACAATTTGATAAATTCCACTCAACAATTGTCGGCTTTTAACGTAAAGTGAATCATCCTAGACAAAGTATCCGTCTTTAAAGATTGGCTTAATTCCCAATAATTTGTATTTTCGCCTGGGGTAGAAATTGGCTAATGAAAACTACAATGTGTAGCTCCAGCATATGAATAGATCATCATCGCTTGTCGTTTTACCCTCATCCCATCCTAAGGC
>JBPCUG010000029.1:0-4867 GCA_051011275.1 Cyclobacteriaceae bacterium
CCAAGCGGACATGTAATTAGAGGTGTTGGTATTGGCGCTCCCAATAGCAATTATTACGAAGGCACCATTGAGAACGCAGCCAACCTAAATTGGAAAGAACGTATCCCATTTATCAAGCTTTTTAAAAAGCATTTCGATCTGCCAATGGTGATCACCAATGATGCCAACGCAGCTGCCATAGGAGAGATGATCTATGGTGGGGCCAAAAACATGAAGAATTTTGTGATCGTAACCTTGGGTACCGGCTTAGGGGGTGGGTTCATTGTAAACGGGGAGTTGGTTTACGGGCATGACGGATTTGCCGGTGAGTTAGGCCATACCTTGGTAAATGTATTTGGTCGCCATTGTGGGTGTGGTCGTCGGGGTTGCCTGGAGACCTACGTATCTGCAACTGGGATCAAAAGAACTGTCTATAAACTGCTAGCCGATCATAACGGAGACAGTGAACTGAGCGGCATCAGCTTCGATGACCTCTCGGCGGATATGATCACTGAAGCAGCAAAGCGTGGCGATGCGGTGGCTATCGAAGCCTTTGAGTATACTGGAAGAGTACTCGGTATGAAGTTAGCTGATGTGGTCGCATTGTACAGCCCTGAGGCTATCTTTATGTTCGGTGGTCTTACCAAGGCCGACCAACATATATTTGAACCAGCTCATCGTCATATGGAAGATAACATGCTGGCCATATTCAAAGGAAAAGTGAAACTGCTTCCCTCTGGCTTGCAAGATAAAAATGCCGCAGTGTTGGGGGCAAGTGCTATGGTATGGAATGAGTTTGACCGAAAGTCCTAAGCGAATTTTAAAGCAAATAAAATGGAAAAGCGACGCTCTTTTATAAAGAAAGCTGTTTTAGGGGGTGGTATGCTTGGTACTTCATTGGCCATCCCTGGCTGCAATCAGGCTACAGATCAGTCATCTTTAGCAACTACTGCTCCAGAGCCAACTGCAAATAAACCGCTGGTGATCTCCACCTGGGCTAATCAAGCTGCCAACGCAGCGGCCTGGGAAATCCTTGCAGAGGCAGGTGGTGCAATAGATGCGGTGGAAGCTGGAGCCATGGTTCCTGAAGGTGATCCCAATGACCAGAGCGTCGGTTATGGAGGGCGGCCCGATAGAGAAGGGAGAGTGACCCTCGATGCCTGCATTATGGATGATCAAAGTAATTGTGGGTCGGTAGCCTTCTTGCAAACTATAAAGCATCCAATACAAGTGGCTCGATTGGTGATGGAAAAAACACCTCATGTTATGCTGGCAGGCGAAGGCGCTTTGCAGTTTGCCTTGGCCAACGGCTTTGAGGCCGAAGAATTATTAACTCCCAAATCGGAAAAGGAATGGCAAGAGTGGCTCAAAACGGCAGAGTATAAACCTGAAGCAAATATTGAGCGGCATGACACCATCGGCATATTGGCCCTAGATGCTGATGGTCGTTTGGCAGGTGCCTGTACGACTAGCGGTATGGCCTGGAAAATTCACGGCCGTGTGGGGGACTCCCCGATAATAGGAGCAGGATTATTTGTAGATGGCGAAGTAGGAGCAGCTACAGCAACCGGAGTTGGCGAAGCCGTGATCCAAATTGCGGGGTCACATACTGTGGTGGAACTGATGAGACAAGGCCACAGCCCGCAGGATGCATGCAAGTTGGCAGTCGATAGGGTGATCAAAAAGAATCTTCAACAAAAGTATGAAGACCTACAAATCGGTTTCCTGGCTTTAGATGTTCATGGAAACTACGGTGGCTACAGTGTGCAGGAAGGCTTCCAAATGGTGGTCACCAAAAAGGAAGGCGTTCAATTAGTAGATGCATCCTTTGCTGGGTAGCATCAAGCAACTTTAAACGGACTTATGCCACATTATCTGCTATCTTTTTCACTGGCTTGTTTGCTGTTTTGTTCTAATGGATCAAATCAAAATCAATCAGATGATAACCTGATCAAAGTAATGACCTACAACATCCGTTACGACAATCCGGATGATGGCGAACATGCCTGGCCCCAGCGTAAAGAGTGGCTTAGCCAATGGCTGTTGGAAGAAAAAGTAGATATTCTTGGTATTCAAGAGGGGCTTAAGCATCAAGTAGCATACCTAGAAGAGGAGCTGGATCAGTTCGATTCTTATGGGGTAGGCCGGGACGATGGCAAAGCGAAAGGTGAATTTTGCACCATATTTTACAGGTCCAAGCGGTTTGAACCCCTGAAACAGAGTACTTTCTGGTTATCTGAAACACCCGGATCTGTAAGCACAGGCTGGGATGCAGCTTTGCCAAGGATAGCAAGTTGGCTTATCTTAAAGGACAAAGAAAGTGGGCATGAGTTCCTAGTAGTAAATACCCACTTTGACCATCGCGGGGAACAGGCCCGACGAGAAAGTGCCAAATTGCTTTTGCAAAAGATCCCTGTGATCGCTGATGGAAGACAGGTAGTAGTAATGGGCGATTTTAATGCCTCGCCCTCAACTGATGCATATCGATCCTTGACTAATGCTAACTTTGTGCTTCAGGATGCGCAGGACGAGTCCCTAAGATCGCTGGGGCCTGATCGAACTTTTAGTGGTTTCAAGGTTAGTGAATCACCAACCGGCGATAGGATCGACCACATTTTCGTTTCCCAACAAATTGAGGTAAGGACACATACCATATTTGATAATCACCGGGATGGCAAATATCCATCGGACCATTTACCGGTAGTTGCTGAACTGCAAATTGAATAATGATAGAACCATTGTTTCTAGTAATGCCATTTTATTTTAATTTTGGGCTTTAAAAGCAAGCTTGATATGTTTACCTCGGATGACATCGTTCAGTTAAATGCTATTGGTATTGACCAAGAGCAGGTAAAAGCGCAAGTACACCAATTTGAAGAAGGTTTTCCTTTTCTACACATTATGAAAGCTGCAACCGTTGCTGAAGGTATTATCAGATTGGAAGAGGATGACGTGGCTGATCATGTAAAGAGTTACAAAAAACTCATTGCCGGTAGAAAGGTGATGAAGTTCGTGCCTGCTTCTGGAGCTGCAAGTCGTATGTTCAAGGAACTGTTTGCCTGCCTAAATGCTCCTGATGAATTACCAACACCAGCAGTGCAACAGTTTTTCGATCAATTACCTCAGTTTGCTTTTTACCCACTACTAAAGGAATCCTTTGACTCCCAAAATATCAGTTTGGAAGACAGCCTTGCTAATCACGACTATTCAAGCATACTGGAAGGCCTACTAGCAGAGCGTGGATTAAACTATGGTGGCTTGCCAAAAGGATTACTGGCATTTCATCAGTATGATAGGGAACAAAGAACACCAGTGGAAGAGCATCTGGTAGAAGCGGCGCACTACGGAAAAAGTTCAGAAGGCAAGGCACATTTGCATTTTACCATTTCCCCACAACATGAATTATTGTTCAAGGAATTGCTGGATCAAAGCACAGCAGCTTATGAAAAGACCTTCAATGTAAATTTTGAAATTTCCTTTTCCCAGCAAAAACCCACCACAGACACCGTCGCGGTAGATCCGGAAAATAAACCTTTCCGAAATCCGGATGGGAGTTTGCTGTTTCGACCTGGAGGGCATGGGGCGCTACTTGAAAACTTAAATGAGATTGATGCAGATCTTATTTTTATCAAGAACGTGGATAATGTGGTCCCGGACAGGCTGAAGTCTGTGACCTATCAATACAAAATGGCTTTGGGAAGTGTGTTGCTGAAGTTTCAAGAAAAACTGTTTGCTTATTTGGAGATCCTCGAATCTGGAGACCATACCAAGATCGGAGAGATCGAATGGTTTTTGAGTGAAGATATGAATGTGAAACAGCCAGAAGGATATGCCAAAATTGATCGTGCTCTCAAAGTGGAATACTTGCGATCCAAGCTTAACCGTCCCATAAGGGTTTGCGGTATGGTAAAAAACGAAGGTGAGCCAGGGGGTGGTCCGTTTTGGGCTCAGAACAAAGATGGTTCTGTGTCCCTTCAAATTGTGGAGTCCTCGCAAATCGACATGAAAGACTTTGGACAGCAAGAGATCGTTAAGAATGCCACCCATTTCAATCCGGTGGATCTGGTTTGTGGAGTGAAAGACTTTAAAGGGAATAAGTTTGATTTGCTTCAATTCCGGGATTCAGACACTGGATTTATCTCGGAAAAGTCTAAAGATGGTAAAGCCCTCAAAGCGATGGAGCTGCCCGGGCTCTGGAATGGCGCAATGGCTGATTGGAATACCTTATTCGTTGAGGTGCCGTTAATCACTTTTAATCCTGTAAAAACTGTAAATGACCTTTTAAGAGAGGAACATCAGTAAAAGGCAGTACTAGGTCTGGTCATCAATACGATTTGGAATCTCGATTAAAACCTCGGTCCCATTTCCTTCTTGTGAATCGATGCGAACGCTTCCGTTAAGTTTTTCAATGCTTTCTTTGACTATATATAATCCCAACCCCGAACCAGGATTTGTTTCTGTAGCCCGGTAGAACATTTTAAATACCTTTTTAAGGTGTTCAGAAGCTATCCCGATCCCATTGTCCTTTACCAAAATATTAGCGGTATCTCTGTTTGATCTCACGGAAACCTCAACCTTTGGCTGCTTGCCATTATGATACCTGATCGAGTTTGAGATCAAGTTGTTAAATATTACGCGGAGTCTACTCACATCTGAAAAGAAAGGATCAGTTTTCTGGATTTCGATTTTTCTTGTCACCCTTGTATGATTCAAGAATTTAATTTGGTCAAAAACCTCATTGACCATCACTTCAAAATCAATTTCCTCATTTTTTACCTCAAGTCGGGCATTCTTTGATATGTCAAGAATGTCGTGAATAAACTTGTCCTGCTGTTTAACACTTGTGGTCATCATTTTCAGGTAGCTTTCGACCTCTTTGGATTTATTT
>JBPCUG010000030.1:0-5409 GCA_051011275.1 Cyclobacteriaceae bacterium
TAAAGGTAGAGATCAGTGGGGATGATTTTAGAGAAGGCCTTACCGCGGTAATTTCGGTGAAAGTAGCCGAGCCACAATTCGAGGGACAAACCAAGACCAAGCTAGGTAACTCCGAGGCTATGGGAGCAGTTGATACTTCTGTAAGTGAGATGCTCCAATATTATTTGGAAGAGCATCCAAAGCAAGCCAAGCAGATTGTTTCGAAAGTAATTTTGGCGGCTCAAGCACGTCATGCTGCGCGAAAGGCCCGTGAGATGGTTCAGCGAAAAAATGTATTGTCAGGAACAGGGTTACCGGGTAAACTAGCTGACTGCTCCAACAGCGATCCGGCTGTATGTGAGCTGTATCTGGTTGAAGGTGACTCAGCGGGAGGGTCCGCCAAACAAGGCCGAGACCGAGGTTTTCAGGCAATTCTGCCACTAAGAGGTAAAATCCTAAACGTTGAAAAGGCTCAGGAGCACAGGATCTATGAAAATGAAGAAATAAAAAACATGATCACTGCTTTGGGGGTCAGCTTTGGCACCGAAGATGACGAAAAGGCCTTGAATACAGCTAAACTTCGTTATCATAAAGTGATCATCATGACTGATGCTGATGTTGACGGTAGCCATATCCGTACTCTAATTCTGACATTCTTCTTCCGGTATATGCATGAGCTTATAGAGCGTGGCTACTTATATATAGCTCTACCTCCATTATACCTGCTTAAGAAAGGCAAAAATGAGCGTTACTGCTGGACAGATGAAGAACGGGATAGGCTGATTAAGGAAATGGCTGGGGATGCCAAATTGGAGTCGGTTAATATTCAACGCTACAAAGGTTTGGGTGAAATGAATCCCGAACAGCTTTGGTCTACCACCATGGATCCCAATAGAAGAAGCCTAAAGAAAGTCACCATTGAGTCTGCGGCAGAAGCAGACCATTTATTTTCTATGCTAATGGGTGATGAGGTAGCCCCTCGACGGGAATTCATAGAAAAAAATGCTAAGTACGCCAATATAGATATCTAGATTAGGCCGGCTGGCAATTTTCCGTTAATCGGTTTCGGATTGTCAATCTAAACTCTTAATTTATTTTTCCGTTTACAGTTAGGATATGCTGGTTCAGGATAAGATAACGACTTTAATAGAGGAGAGTAACTACATTAGTAGAGATCTCAGCTGGCTAAACTTCAATAGTAGAGTACTCGATCAGGCTAAAAAAGAGGAACGCACCATTTTCGAGCGTCTCAAATTTTTGGCTATAACTGCTTCGAACCTGGATGAATTTTTCATGATCCGTGTGGGCAGTCTGTACAACTATCTTGACTATGGCAAGGAAAGGGTTGATTATTCTGGATTACGAGAACACCCGTTTAGAGAGAAGCTATTGCGTGAAGCAAGAGATTTCTTTAAGCAGCAGAACGCTTACTATTCTGAGTCTTTAAAACCACATTTTGAAGAAAATGGTTTTGCAATAAAAAACGTTGAGGACCTAGAGCCTAAGGACCAGGAAAAAGTGAAGACCTTCTTTAAGAAAATGGTCTTTCCAATGCTTACTCCCATGGTTTATGATAGTTACCACACATTCCCGGTTTTGATGAATAATGTCATGACCTTTGGGGTGGTCACCAGAAGCCCGGGGGAAATCATATCCTTTGGAACCAAAGAGAAATTCAATAAAAAACTATCCTTTGTTCAAATCCCTCCTAATCTGCCCAGGTACTTTGAAATTACCCGCATAGACCAAGTCATTTTTGTTCCTATTGAGGAAATAGTGAGGAGTTTTATGGGTAGATTGTTCAGGAACATTGAGATTTTAAGTAGTACCCTTTTTAGAGTTACCAGAAATGGTGATTTTTCAGTCGAAGAAACTGACGATATTGAGGCCAACTTTTTGGAGGAAATTAAGCAAAAGCTTAAAACCCGCAAAACTAGCCGCGTAGTACGCGTGGAGATCGAACCTGACCACAGTAAGTGGGTACTTAAGTTGCTCAAAAATCGCTGGGGGTTGGATGTTAACAACATTTTTAAGGTGCCTAGAGGGAGCCAGTTCGACTTTACGCGGCTCTGGCAAATCGTCACCCATAATCAATTTAAGGATAAAATACCAAGCCCTCATCCTGTTGTTAAGCCAGTTAGCTTTCTTGAACAAGGTGACAGCGATATTTTTGAGGTCCTGAAACAAAAAGATATTCTACTTCACCACCCATACAATGGTATCGAACCTCTCTTGGATTTGTTGGAAAGGGCTGCAGAGGACCCGGATGTGCTTTTGATCAAGCTTACCATTTATAGGCTGGCCAAAAACTCACGAGTTACAGCAGCGCTTCAGACAGCAGCGGAAAACGGCAAACACGTTTCAGTTCTTTTCGAGGTAAAAGCCCGGTTTGATGAAGAGAACAATATGAAAGAGGCCCAGAAGCTTCAAAAAGCTGGTTGTTTTGTCATATTCGGCGTGAGTAGTTTTAAGACTCATACTAAGTTGCTCTTGGTCGTTCGGAAGGAAGCAAAGAAGGTTATGAGCTATGTCCATATGTCAAGTGGCAACTACAATGAGTCTACATCTTCGCTTTATTCTGATATCAGCTTAATGAGCACTAATGAAGTTTATGCCCAAGATGTATCGGAATTTTTTAATGTTATTACTGGGCACTCTAGTCCCGGCGCATACCAAAGGCTGATCACTGCCCCTCGAGATATGCGAAATCAACTGTCTGCCTTAATTGAAAAGGAGGCTGACAATGCACAAAAAGGACTCCCGAGCGGTATTGTGATAAAAATCAATTCGTTGCAAGACAGTAAAATTATCGATCGTCTTTATTCAGCCTCTCAGGCTGGGGTACCTATAAAATTAATAGTGCGGGGTATTTGCTGCTTAAGACCTGGCCGTGCAGGTCTGAGCGACAATATTGAGGTTGTAAGTATTGTTGGAGACTACTTGGAGCATTCTAGAGTATATTATTTTCATAATAATGGCGACTCAAAAGTATATGGAGGCAGCGCCGATGTAATGGTAAGAAGCTTCGATCGTCGATTAGAATCATTGTTTCTTATTGAAGATGAAAAGTTAAAAAAAGAAGCTATAAACATTTTGGTGTTCTCTCTAAAAGACAATTGTAACTCCTATACCATGCTTGAGACTGGTGAATATGTGGAGAAAGTTCCCAATGGTGATCCCCCTTTTAACGTGCATCAGGAGTTTTTCAAGGTCACAATTGACCAAATCATGGAGGCTAAGCTATTTTAGAGACTTTTAATATTCCCTATAATATCTAGCAATATGCTCATCGTCCTGCAGACTAAGCCCCTTATATTAATTGCGGAATCTTTTTTTTTAGTTATTTCTGATTAAATTTGTTGAAATCTTATCAAGAAAGACTGAGGGATTGGGCCCGATGAAGTCTTGGCAACCTGTCTAACTCCAAAGAGATGAGGTGCTAATTCCCATCCTGGCGATATGTCGGGAGAAGATAAGTGATCTTCCAAGATAACTTTCGAGATAAGGTAGAAATTTAAAATGAAAATGTTGCTTATGAGCAAAACATTAGAAGCATTGCTACGCGAAAGAATATTTGTCTTGGATGGTGCTATGGGTACGATGATCCAAAGGCACGACCTGCAAGAATCCGATTTCAGGGGTGAAAGATTCAAAGATCACTTAAAGGATCTTAAAGGCAACAATGATCTTTTGTCGTTGACAAGGCCAGATATTATTAGCGAAATACACAAGCAATACTTTGAAGCAGGAGCAGATATTGTCGAGACCAATACCTTTAGTGGAACCAGTATTGCCCAAGCCGATTATGAGTTGGAGGACATTGTTTACGATCTCAATTATGAATCGGCCAGGATAGCAAAAGAGGTGGCTCATGAATTTACCGTAAATGACCCAAGCCGACCAAGATTTGTAGCGGGTTCTTTAGGACCAACCAACCGCACTGCTTCAATTTCACCTGATGTAAACAACCCTGGGTTTAGATCGGTTAGTTTTGATGAGCTTGCTGAGGCCTATAAAGAACAAGCGGAAGCTCTAATTGCCGGAGGAGTTGATCTCCTTTTGGTAGAGACAGTTTTCGATACGTTAAATGCAAAGGCCGCTCTGTTTGGGATACAAGAGCTAATGGATAGTCTTGGCAAATCACTGCCAATTATGGTATCAGGTACTATCACCGATGCCAGCGGTAGGACTCTCTCGGGTCAAACCACTGAAGCTTTTCTTATCTCTATATCGCATATTCCAATGCTTAGTGTGGGGCTGAATTGTGCTTTGGGAGCCAAGGAGCTTAGGCCCTATCTACAAATCATGTCCGAGAAATCAAATAATTTTGTCAGTGCCCATCCAAATGCAGGGTTGCCAAATGCCTTTGGCGAGTACGATCAGACTCCGGAGCAGATGGCTTCCCAGGTGGAGGAGTTTTTGAAAGAAGGCTATTTGAATATTGTAGGTGGGTGCTGCGGTACTACACCAGAGCATATAAAAGCCATTGCAGAGATGGCAAAGAATTACGAACCAAGAAGTGCCAAAGTACTTGTTTAAATACTCTATTGCAATGCCTCAATCACGGGATGGATTTTCTCCTTTAAAGCTCAGTGGCCTGGAACCATTGATCGTCACACCGGAGTCCAATTTTATAAATATTGGTGAGCGGACTAATGTCACTGGCTCCCGAAAATTCTTGCGATTGATCAAGGAAGATAATTATGAAGAAGCTTTGTCAGTTGCCTTAGATCAAGTTAGAGGCGGCGCTCAAATACTGGATGTCAATATGGATGAAGGCATGCTTGACGGCAAAGAGGCAATGGTGACATTTTTGCATTTGCTGGCGGCGGAGCCCGATATTGCTCGTATACCAGTGATGGTAGATTCCTCAAAATGGGAGATTATTGAGGCCGGACTAAAATGCCTGCAAGGCAAAGGAGTAGTTAATTCTATCAGTTTGAAAGCTGGAGAAGATGAGTTTCTATATCAGGCTAGAAAAATAAAGCTATATGGTGCAGCAGTCATCATAATGGCTTTCGATGAGCAAGGCCAAGCCGACACCTATGAACGAAGGATCGAAATTTGCGAACGGTCGTACAGGCTATTGGTGGATAAGATCGATTTCCCTTCGCAGGATATTATTTTTGACCCCAACATCTTTCCAGTAGCTACTGGTATCGATTCACATCGACGCAATGCGATGGACTTTTTTAATGCTACGAAATGGATCAAGCAAAACCTTCCTGGAGCACATGTTAGTGGAGGTGTCAGCAATGTATCCTTTTCTTTCCGTGGTAATAATACAGTTAGAGAAGCAATGCATTCAGCTTTTCTCTATCATGCCATACAGCATGGAATGGACATGGGCATTGTGAATCCGGGTATGTTGGAGGTATATGATGATATAGAGCCGGAGCTTTTGGAAAGGGTAGAGGATGTACTATTAGA
>JBPCUG010000031.1:0-5622 GCA_051011275.1 Cyclobacteriaceae bacterium
CAATCGGGGCATTTCTCAAAGGATCAATTCAAGGTGCTATTTCATTACCGATTGTTGGTCAAGACCCAGTCGAGGATTTTCGCAGATATGCAAAAAACAGTTCCATCAGCCGGCCATTGCATCTTATCGATCAGCACGGTAGCATTGCCTCTCAACTTTGCCATGATAAGCACTCAAAGTTTCTTCAAGGGGGATACAACAATTTCAAAGCCTGGAGAAATAAGCAATTTGAGGATGGGCCGCCTGTTTCAGTTCTAGGTGGCTACACCGGATCGGGGAAAACAAAAATCCTGCTGGCGTTAAAAAACCTGGGCCACCAAGTTATCGACCTGGAGCAATTAGCCAGCCATAAGGGTTCTGTTTTCGGAGGCGCTCTAACCCCTCAGCCCTTGCATGAACAATTCCAAAACCGGTTGCTGTCATTGTGGCAATCCCTAGATCCCACTCTACCTGTATGGTTGGAAGAAAAAGGCCCATTTCTAGGTCGTGTTGGGATACCCGATGCGCTATATCGGCATATGCGAAAGGCTGTACTGATTCATTTGGAGGTACCTTTTGAGAAAAGAATTTGTACCATAAAGAATACCTACCCCATATCCGATCGGAAAAAGTTCAGGGCCGCCGTTAGATCCCTCGAGGCGCGGATGGGCCCCAGTAGCAATCATAAGGCCCTGCATTACCACGACATTGGCAAAGATGACAGGTGCTTGGAACTATTACTAAAGTATTATGATCAGGCTTATGCCATGAGAAGAAGTACCCAGTGGCACAATTCTGTGATTCATATCACTCACCATCCTGAAGACCTCGCAGCTACGGTTGAAGAAATTGTTCAGATGCCGGAAAAAGAAAAACCCGCAGCCATTGCCGCGGGGAATTCCATTCCGAAGAATTAATGCAAACCAACACCCGCTTCGGAGCATTCTTAGATTAAAAGTCTAGGCTTTTCGCGACTCACATCCGCATTGCGCCTCTCGACAACAACACATTTTTTTAGTTCCTTTAAGTAGTATTAAGATACAAAAAACCACATTTAATTTATATTAAAATCACCCTTTTATTCCTGATTTTCTGCCGGGATCAGCGCTTCTTGGTTTTCGTAGTCAATTTCTATGATCCGGTCAAATGCCAATCCGCTAGCCCCTTCGCCTCGAGATGTTTTTTTCCTTCTTCCGTACCAGCAAATGGTCTTTCCATTATACCACCTGGTTCTTTGCCAGGTGGACTGGACCACTACTCCCGATCGAGGGACCTCCTCCTCAAAAATAAAATAAGGTTGGTCCTGTCCTTCAGCCGATGCATTTACAAAAAGATGCTCGGCTACTTCCGGCTCATCATGCATGCCCTCACGCAATATTGAGGTACGCGGTCGTACTTGACTAAATTCACTGTTGAACCATCTTGGCATTGAGGCTCGTTGCAGTTGAATGGCTCGATTTTGCCCCGGTAAGTGAATGGGAAGAAAGGGTATCCAATTTTCCGGTACCGTATTACCCAGATTAAATCTAAGCTTAACCCCTTCCGGAATTACCGGCGTAGGGACGTCTTGCTTTCTTTCCAAATTTTTAAACCAATTGGCCAACTCCTGTGCAGCAGCATGACCATCCAGTCCGCCCCCCAGAAGATCGGGGATTACGGTCTCAACACCCCACACCATATTTGCCATTTCATCACGCACCATTTCCACTGATTCCAACGGTTTGCTCTCCTGGATCTTGTTAACCACCGGAGGTATATATATCCTAGGGTCTACTTTGCCGCTTAACCCTAAACTGGCACTTGACTTGGACAGGTTGAACATGGTCCAGCTGGTCCAATCATTGGCCTCCCCCTGTGCTGCAGGCTCCACCAGAGTGCGTTGCCCAAAGGTATCGGTAACCAAAATTCCCTTCACCTCAGACATCGAGCCAGCTGGAACCGTATAGGGGATTACAAACCAATCGTTACTATAAACCAAGGCAAATTCAGCTAATAATATTTTCGCCAGATTTGTGGTTTCTGCATTTATGTTGCCAAAATCAGTGCTTCCGTCTTCAAATTCCCACCATCGGCTATTGGGCATACCGCCAAACCGCGCTTCAGCCGGGATTATGGTGAGTACCTCAGTTTTTACGTGTGTGGCCTCTTCAGTGGGATCAGTATCACCGAGCCCGCTCGTATCTGGGCTCAGGTTGAGATCGAAGGCATACCAATCAAGATGGCCATGGTAATACTCGCTGGCGTCGAGAATAGTATTTTCTACTCCTCCTTTATTTGGCATACTGCATGCAAACTTATACTCCAAGTTAGGCGGTTCCCAACTGCTGTCTTGATCCGAAGAAGGACGTTCATGAGAGTTTTCAAACCATTCGATATATTCCTGCGCGGCTTCCACAAAGAAGGTGGCAAAATCCGTATCATAAGCTGGGTGATCCGTGATCACATCAGGTAAAGCACCGCCCCCGGTTTCCAGAGCCTCAAACCAAGCAATGCCATCAACCGATCGACTGACCAGACCAGAAATGGCCTGGTGTACACCTTTATTGGATAAAAGTTGGGCCTTAGCAACACGAAGCGGAGTTTCATCGTCTTCATCTTCCGCTGGCAACTCAAAAGTAAAAGCGCTTAAAAATGCCGGCTTCATATCTGCGTGAATATAGGGTGTAGTCGGAGCCCCGTTATTGTAACTGTCTCCATGGGCGGCCAGCAATTTCAACCAGTATTGCCCGGCTCTAGCCCTAAACCTTAAGTCGTACAGGACCGGCATACGCTCGACTCGAGTCTCCAAAGGCATACTGTGATCATAAGTAACCGCAGTTCCGTTCCTATTAAGAAATTTATTGACTTCAGTGGTTTCGATCTGCACCTTTGCCAATACGGCCGATCCCGTGTCTTCACCTTTAAATTCACCAAATTGCCACTGCCTGGTCAGCATCCAGAGAGCATCATGAACTTCTGCTTTAAGTACCCGATTAAATTCTGAGGACCTAGGCCGAGGTTCTAGTCGATTCCATGATCTAAAGGGTTCGCAAGTAGTATAATCAAGTCGTCCTGCCATAATTGTTGCTATTCTGTTTCCGGTTCATAGGTGTCGTTGACCACTCCAAAATCTGTAACCACCTGAAGCCCTAAAGGATTATTTTGAGCATCGGCACTGTCATCACCCCCCTCAGGAAGCAATTGAGGTGGTACAATTTCTGTCATGATACCCGGAAGGATCTGTCCGAAGACGGTTTCTTCCAATTGTTCCGGCTCTACTGCCCGGTTTTTAGCCATTTTGAGGGTGTCTTCAAGGGTACACACCAGATCATCCCATTGCCAGCTTCCCGTTTCCTTGGGGGTAACGGCCAACAATAAATTGTTAGGGGGTTTGGCATCCGGTTGATCGTAGTGAAAAGTAATTCCACTGGTCTCTTCCAGGTTAGGAATGATCTCTACCCATTCATCCACCAGCAGCGCCGCCTTAGGTGCTTCTGACTGGTTTACGATCTCTTCCGTATTCATCAGGATGAGGGACAGTTTGTCATCTTGTGGTTGATATCCGTCGGGAAACTCAAGCCCCAACCAGTGATCAACCGCCTTTCCATCTTCGTCTTGGGTAAAAGGAAATTGTATCGGTTGCTTTTCAGGAAAACTAAGTTCGAAGTTTTCCACCCACATTTGAGTAGCCTCCAGACCGGCCATTCTCTCACGCACCCGCCCCAAACCATGGGACCATTGTTCTAAGGCCAGTAGGGAAGCATCTCGAAGCAACCCTTGGTCAGCATCCAGATTTAGCTGTAAGTCCAGATCAGTAGCATTCCTCACCCTGAAATGAGGCAGTATCACGAAAGCTTTACCTAATAGTTTTTTGGCAGCGTCCATCATGGCATTCACCCGCGCATCGTTGGCTTGTGCTTCATCATGGGCAACGGTCATATTTTTTTCCGCTTGTTGCAATCGGCCAGCTATAGCTTTTGCCACACCATCCCCGGAACCAAGTAAGGTAACCCCCACTGTATTGTCATGAGTGATTAATGTTTCAGGTATCGCACCGGGGATACCAAAGGACGACGACTTCATCAACAGTGTGCGCATCATATCTATCTGTACATCGGTAAAGGTGTGTCCTTCAACATCCTCCAAGGAAATTTCATCAGTAAAAAAGGTATCCCATTCGCTACCCAAAGCATCCAACCTGGCCTGAAGATTAGTTATTCGTATCAGGAGTTCCTCTACCTCTTGGTTACGAACTGCAGCGCTTTCAACTTCTTCTGCTCCAGGTATCAGCAAACCATCAGCCGCCAGAGGAGCGCTGGAGGTGATCAAAGTTCTTAAGGATTGAATGTGACCGGCTTTTTCGTAAAATGAGTATTCATCTGCAGACCAGGCTTCTTCCCTGGCAGTATACTTGATCTCTATAATGGCGTCGTCAACTGTACCTTCGAAATCTGCCGGAACCAAGATGGTGCTTTTCACCCTGTGGGCGATCCTAGCGTTCAACTCCGCGCCCCCGTCTAATGGTCCGGTTCCGAATAGATGTAGTACATCCAATGGCTGCAGCTCTAACTCAGCCAAAGCTACGGTCACGTTACTCACTATTTCAGCCACCGTATAACTAACCAAACACTTAATTTTGGCCGGATCGCCTATCATTTCACCAACCCATTTATTCAACGAAGGCTCGGCAATGGCTCTGGGGGTAAAGCTGCTCTCCCAACCTGCTGGGGCTGCGCCAACCAGAGCAACAGCATCATCTAATTCGGTCCCAGCGATGGGTGTGCTGCTATCACCTGACTCGGTTAACTCATGATCGATACCAGAGATCATTCCGAGGAATAACCCCACTTTATGAGTGACTACTGTGCCCGTTCTCGGCGTATCGGCAATTTCGATATCGTTAGGCACATCACCCCTGGCAAGTTTATCCATGATAGCGGCAGCCCTAATGTGATTACCCCTGACCACTTGATAAACACTATCTGAAATGCACAGGTCACCAAAAGCGTCAAATGCGTCGGCCATGCGGTCAATCTCTAGAAGCATGGCATCCCGCTGGTTATGACTTGCACTATCAATATTTGAATTGCTAATATGAGCCCACCACTCGGATTCTACATCCTTTAAATTCTGATAGAGGCTATTTTCAAGGTCTGACCCTCCCCCTTTCGATTCGATGAATTCTTGAGCGGTTTCCAGAAGATCAATACCATGTACAACATTATTCAAAGTTGCTTCCCCCAAGGAGAGATTATCATCCACTGCTACTGACAAAGGGAATTCGTCCCTAAAGTCATAAATATATTGATCCAACTCCAGTGGCACATGCAGGTAATTTTCATGTAGGCCCCTTTCAAATTGATAGCCTAAAATAGCCGCAGCATCCTGCCCATTTCGGATCCCATGTAGCAAATTAAGAGCCATACGTACACGAGCTGATGATAGATTTACGGCCATTTGATTCTCGACTTCTGCTGTTTCCACATTGGCCTTATAGCCTGCCCTTAAAATCGCAGCGCTTATGGCATGGTTTAGGGAGGGGGTATGAATGAACCCCAAATTATCTTCGTCTGTAAACACAGGATCGTCGCCGCTTTTCCAAAGCCCTTCCGGTATATCCTTGGCTACATCCCGTTCACCTCCCTTTCTCAAATCTTCCACCCA